>CAYXBB010000010.1:0-11515 GCA_964463285.1 uncultured Syntrophomonadaceae bacterium
GAACGGGTGGTCGGTTAATAGCGGAATGGGTGGACGATTCGCTCCGGAATATGCATCCAATTGCAGGTGGCCTATTTTTCGTGGCCATTTATGCCCATTTTATAGTGGCCGGTAACAATAATAAGCAATTTGAGCCTAAATGTTATATCATAATAAACGGAATTTATAATCAAAAGCTAAAAAAAACACTTAAAGACGGTGACGAGATAACCTTAGTTCCTCACATTGAAGGGGGGTAATAATAATTATTCATTAATTTTATAATTGGGTTTAGGGCCTTTCCGCATTGCCAAGTATCATCTTGGGAAAAGGTGTATTTACCCGGAAATAAAACAATACAAATCCGGTAAAATATGAGTGGGAGGAAGACTGACCCGGTGGGGTAATTTGTTGCTCCCGTCATTATCTCCCCGGGTGCCCCCTCTATGATGCTTACATCTATATTTTAATTTATATCATATTTATTCATTTTACGCAGAACCGTTGTTCTGTCCACGCCAAGTACGGTTGCCGCCTTATTTTTTGTTTTATATTTAGCAATCGCTCTAGAAATAAGTTTCTTTTCCAACATTACTATTGCGTCTTTTAAAGGCATTATCTTGGCAATATTTATTTGTTCATCATCTCTACCCTGTTCATTCATAATATGTTCAGGCAAATCATCCAAGGTGATCAATTGATCTGGGGTGGTAACCACCAGTCTTTCGATAATATTTTCTAGCTCACGTACATTGCCGGGCCAATTATAATCCATCAACTGGTCTATTGCTTGTGCCGCAATGGCTTTATTGATGTTATATTTTTTCTTGTACTTGTCTAAAAAATACGAAATGAGAAGTGGAATGTCTTCTTTTCTATCTCTCAAAGGTGGCACATTAATGGGAACAACATTTAGGCGGTAATATAAATCTTCGCGAAAACATTTTTCTCTAACCATTTTCGAAAGATCTTTATTGGTTATTGCGATTATGCGTACATTTATCTTAATAGATTTGGTGCCCCCAACTCTTCGTATTTCATTTTCCTGTAAAACCCTCAAAAGTTTTACTTGCAAGTTTAAGGGTAGTTCACCTATTTCATCTAATAATAAAGTTCCCCTCTCAGCAACTTCAAACAAACCGGGTTTCCCCTCTTTCTTGGCCCCAGAAAATGCACCTCTCTCATAACCAAAAAGTTCTGATTCTAGTAGGTTTTCAGGTATGGAGCCGCAATTAATTTTTACGAAAGGTTTTCCCTGGCGTACCCCATGGTTGTGAATAAGTTCTGCGAATAATTCTTTGCCAACACCAGACTCACCCTGAATTAAAATGGTAGAATCAAATTGGGCCACCCTCAAAGCCATTTCTATGGCACATTGCATATTATGGTGGGTACTAATTATTTCTCGCTCTGCTATTCGTAAACGAGATAATTCTAGGTAATATTTTTTACTGAGCACCTTTGTTTGTTGAAGTTCACGTTGCAGGTTTACCAGTTCAGTTATATCTCTCAAATTTACAATAATGCTCATGATCGTGCCGTCTTTTCGAAAAACCGGGTTACCGGTGACAATTAGATCAATGTTGGTTCTTTTTGATTTTACAATATCGGTAACCGTCTTTTTTTTACTCATTACTATTTCAGTTACCGTATGTGAAAGCAATCCTTCTGTAGTAAGTTCGTTGACATGCTTGTTTAGAATTTCTTCTCTTTTCGTGCCTGTCAATTTTTCATAGGCATAATTAACATAAATTATTTTGCCATTTTCGTCGGCAACAAAAATTCCATCATATGATGATTCTATTACGGCGTTAAATTTATCCCGCAATTCCCTTGTTTCCTCTAATTCATTTAATATATTTTCGTGTTTGGCTGTTTCTTTTAGAAAAAAGGTTTCATATTGTTCACTATCTTTTTTAAATATAGCTTTTATTACCGAAAAATTTGTCCCGTTAATGTTTATTTGAGCTTTTATATTCTTCATTAGTCTGAGGCTTTGAATAATATCACACATAACAATATTTTTAGAAAGTGCAAGGCTGTTCAATTGACTGGAGGAATAGATTATATTGCTATTATGATCAAGAATTAATATACTAAGTGGTAAAGTTTCTAACATTTTGGCCTCTATTGTAAAGTTCATACAATAACGCCACCTTTAAAGATGTTCTCGGTTATTTTATAATAAAGAGTATGCTAAATAGTTTTGCGAATCCAAGTTATCGAGTGATTCCCTGTAGCAAATATATATAAGTATTATTCTACAAATTAGTAACTATCTCCTTCAAAGCAAGAGTGTAAACAGACTAAAAGAAAAAATATATCTTGGCATGAGGTTTGCATTAACAATTTACCGGGGCCCTATAAAAACCATGCGGAGGTAATATTAATTGAAAAAACATATAAAACAAATTGTTGTAGGCATTTCAGGTGCCAGCGGAGCTATTTATGGCAAATTGCTTGTTGAAACATTGTCAAAGATAAAAGATAAGGTGCAAACACATTTAATAGTCACCCCATCTGCGGTTGATATTCTATACTATGAAACGGGAACAAAAATCGAAGAGCTTTTATCTATTGTCGATTACAGTTATGATATTGATGAAATTGGGGCTTGTGTAGCCAGTGGTTCTTATCCTACGTCCGCAATGGTGATTGCTCCTTGTAGTATGAAGACATTAGCAGCAATAAGTAACGGTTTTGCATATAATTTGTTAATTCGCACGGCAGATGTTATGTTAAAAGAACAAAAACCACTTATAATTATACCCAGGGAAACTCCTTTAAATTATATTCATTTAAAAAACATGCTTCAGGTTTCAAAAGCCGGGGCTCTGGTTATGCCGGCGATGCCGGCTTTTTACCATCGCCCAGATGATATAAATTCTCTTATAACACAATTTATTGGACGAGTCCTTCAAAAACTGGGGATAGAAAATAATTATGTTAGTCCCTGGAGAGGGGAAGCCAAAAATGGATATAAAAGAACATTACCGGGTGTTTAATAAAACTGTTGCTTTTGATGGGTATTGGATTGTTGTAGAGGTCTATCTTCAGGGAGAGGACCTGATAATTCGCTGTTTTGGAGGGGATAAACCTCATATTGGAGCTATTGCCATCGCTATACCCAGAATCAGCATGGCGAATTCGTTGAGAACAAGTGCTACAACTTCAGTTTATGCTTTAACAGGCCATAAAGATGATGTAATTGCCACCTCTATGGCAAGAAAAATTGCCGCTGCTGTAAATAAACTTGTAGTGGCTATCGTAGGTATACATATAGAGGGTATTACTGAGGTAAAAATAAATAAGTTAATAGAGATTATCGATTCACTAGAGCAAGAAATGATTAGCGCAATAAACCGAAGTTATCGTTAAAGAGATAATTTGCTATAAGTTTGCCAAGAAATATTTTATGAGGCTTATTAGATTATCTCATTTTTAATGACTGATAGCGTTTACCGGTGAGCAATTTTTATTTTTCAGGCAATCGGTGGTTTGTACATAATTCCATTAACCCCTAATATATTTTAATAAATTACAGAAGGATCCAAAAAAGTTTATATTTTGTTTCTTGGTTGTGGTTTAAAGGCCGTTGCCTGGAATATCTATTTGGGGTACGGGTTAAAATAAACTGTCTCCGCAGGGGGAGAATAACTGTCTCCTGGGGGCTTAAATTAGAACAAGGGGGTTAAATGATGCAGACAGCGGTAAGAAGTGTTGGCAAGGCTGAGTTCATGTCTTTGTTCCATCAGTACCAGTCGGAGTCGCTCTGTACAAAAAAACTGAAGATGTACTCGGACATGGTGCAGGATCCCACCCTAAGAAACATGATCAGCGAGTTAAATTCTGAGTGCCAGCAGCGTTCCAGGTGGTTGTCTTCAACTTTAAGCGAAGCCGGCGGCTCTGCTTATATTACTTCATAACCAAACAGGAGGGTTAATAATGACTCAGCAGTTTGCAGATAAAGAAATTGCCGGGGATATTCTATGCAGCATTAAAGCGAGCTGTACCGGTTACATGCACGGTGTGCTGGAGGCCCAGGATCCCAGTATTCGCCAGACGTTTACGGATTTTCAGAATCAGTGCCTTCATGATTCGGAAAAAATATTCCGCTACATGCAGGATAAGGGGTGGTACAAGGTACCCATGAACCATGAAGGCGCTATAACCTAGATGAGCCGGTTACGGGGGCTGCCGCGGCGGTCCCCTTTTAAGATCGATGAATCCTATTCTCCTGCCGGTGCCACGTAAGGGGCTGGGCTGGGACCCCACTCCTATGGTCCAGTTGCTTGTTAAGATTTTATTTTTCATTTCCGTTTATTGCTTCCTATTTTTGGCCTCCCGTGTACGGTCTTGACAGCTATAAACCTTGGTGCTATTCTACATTTTAGGTTGATGTTTTTTTTAAGATTATACCTGAGTTATTTAGTCAGGATTGTTTTTCAGGAGGACGCAAATGAAACTTTCAGCCCGGGTGGAGTACGGCGTCAGGGCAATGGCTATGCTGGCATTTCATTATAAAGGGGGACCGCTGCCCTTGCGGGAAATCGCCCGCCGGGAAGGAATTTCCTTTCAATTTTTGGAGCAAATATTTCCCGATCTAAGGCGGGCGGGTCTTGTAGACAGTTTCCGGGGAGCCAAAGGAGGCTATCTACTGGCACGTCCTCCTTCGACCATTAAAATTGGTGACATCGTTAGAGCAGTGGAAGGACCAATTATACCCATGGGTTGCCTGAATGAAAGTGCCGCCTCCCGTTGCCACCGGGATGAGTGTTGCACGGCTCGTCGGGTTTGGGAAAGATTGAGGGATCGGATTAACGAGGTTTTGGACAGTGTTTCGCTGGCCGAATTGACAGAATTAAAATCAACCTAACATTTTCATGAAGGAGGTTGTTATCGGTTGGAAAAACGGCTGGTATATATGGACCATAGCGCGACTACTCCCCTAAAGGATGAAGTGTTTAAGGCCATGGAACCCTATCTTAAAGAAAACTACGGCAATCCCTCCAGCCTGCATTCCTGGGGCCGAGAAGCACGGCAGGCGGTTGAATCCGCCCGGGTGAAAATAGCTCTGGCCCTGGGGGCTGATGCGGAGGAAATTTATTTTACCTCCGGGGGAACGGAATCCAACAATATCGCTCTTCGAGGCACCGCCCGGCGGCTGGGAAAGGGGCATATTATCACTTCCAGCATTGAACATCATGCCGTGCTGGATGTCTGCCGGGATTTAGCCTCTCAGGGGTTTAAGGTTACCTATCTGCCGGTAGATCACTACGGATTGGTCGATCCCCGGGAGGTAGAGAGAGCTATTACTCCTGAAACAGGGCTGATTTCTATTATGATGGCTAACAGCGAGGTAGGAACCCTTGAGCCGGTGGAAGAGATCGGGAGCCTGGCCCGGGAAAATAATATTTTATTTCACACCGATGCCGTGCAGGCGATGGGGAAGCTGCCGGTAAAGATGAATGTTTTGAAAGCCGATTTTCTATCTTGTTCCGCCCATAAGTTTAACGGTCCGAAAGGAATTGGGGTGCTCTATGTTCGAAAGGGGGTTCCGTTAATTCCACTCTATAATGGTGGCGGGCAGGAGCGCAAACTCAGACCGGGCACTGAAAACGTTCCGGGTATAGTGGGCCTGGCCAAGGCGTTGGAGTTGGCGGTGGAAAAACTGCCCCAAAAAACAACCCATCTTAAAATTCTTCAGGAAAGGTTGCTTAAAGGACTGTTAAAGATTGGGGAGGTTAGCCTTAACGGACATCCCAGTTTGCGCCTGCCCGGACATTTAAATTTGAGCTTTAATTATGTGGAAGGCGAATCGCTTTTACTGGGCCTGGATCTGCAGGGGGTGGCAGCTTCCAGCGGCTCGGCCTGCACTTCCGGTTCTGTTGATCCTTCCCATGTTTTGCTGGCTATGGGGCTGGAGCCTGAGATTGCTCGCGGTTCACTGCGATTGACCATGGGATGGGGAAACACGGAAGAGGAGGTGGATTATGTTTTGGAGGTACTTCCGCCACTGGTGGAAAGGCTGCGCAAAATATCGGCGCATTATTCTTGGTCGAAATCACGGGAGGTGTTGAAGGGTGTATAACCCCAAGGTAATAGATCATTTCAGTAATCCCCGTAACGCCGGAGAGATGGCTGATGCCGATGCAGTGGGGGAAGCAGGAAGTTTTAAATGTGGAGATACCATGAAAATTTATCTGAAAGTGGAACAGGGGATAATAGTTGATGTAAGGTTTCAAACCTTTGGTTGTGCCGCCGCTATTGCCAGCAGCAGCATGTTAACAGAAATGGTTAAAGGAAAAACAATAGAAGAAGCCCGGAATATAACCAACAACCAGGTGGCGGAGGAGCTGGGAGGGCTGCCCCCGTTGAAAATACACTGCTCAAATCTGGCTGCCGATGCTCTTCAGGATGCTTTAAGCAAATATTTCGATAGCCCGGCCCATGAACAAAGAAAGGCTAAATAACCTTTCAGGTTATTATATCTCCCGGCCCGTGATATAATATCTAACCGGGGGGAAGAAAAATGTCGTTACGTTTAAAACCAGCCGACCTGATAATTATTATCCTGGTTTTAGCGGTAGGATTAGGTAGCCTCTGGCATAATTTAAGCCAGGCAGCTGCCTTGCCGGAACAAAAATATGCAGCATTGTACGTGGACAATAAATTTGTAACCGAACTGTCTTTATCGGGCCATTTTATTTATACGTTTACCTTTGGGCCGGAAAATCACCAGGCCCGCCTGGAAGTGGATCGGGGCCGGATAAGGATGCTTCCTTTAGACCGACGATTCTGCCCTCAAGGAATTTGTTCTCATACCGGGTGGATATCCGAGCCCTACGAAAGCATAGTTTGTCTGCCCAACCGGATTATGGTTGTATTCACTGACGGCACTCCTGCCGTCCGTGATATCGACGGGGTAACCTATTAAAACAGGGGCCGGTTTCCATCCTTGCTGCCGGTTAGTGTAGAGCTGTTTTCTATATTCGCCGGTATTTCTTGACAAAAAAATTAAAGGTTAATATAATTGCTTTAGTTTTTTCGGCTATTTAAAGGAGAGTACAGGTGTTGAAAATATATTTGCCGGAAGCCCGGCAAAAACAGGGGCAGATTTTTTCTTATACCTTCTCGGAAAAAATTCCGGATAGTTTCGGCCTGAAGCCCAACCGGCCGGGCCGGCTGCTGGTTAAAGCTGATGTCTGGGTAAGCGGCGATAAGGCCTTTCTGGAAGGGACCCTGGAAGCAGATCTAACCGCCGGCTGCAGCCGCTGTTTAAAAGAATTTACCCGACATCTGAATATTGATTTTAAAGAAACCTTTATCCTTCGAGAGGGGATCTATTCTAAAGACGACCCGGCTGAACTGGCTTCCGAAGCTGCGAACCAGCTTATCGTTCATGGAGATTACCTTTACCTGGATGAGTACCTCAGACAGGTGCTCCTGCTGGCCCTGGGCTACAGATCGCTTTGCCGGGAAGATTGCCGGGGCATTTGCCCGGTATGCGGAACTGATTTAAATAGTGGTAACTGTGGCTGTGTTCCGGATGAGAAGAAAGAGGAGATAGATCCCCGGCTAAAAATATTAAAAAATTTGCTTCCACACGCCTAATCCGGGCTGAAATCAGAAATCAAAGGAGTGATCAATTAAATGGCTGTTCCCAAGCGACGAACCTCCAGCTCAAAGCGAGATCGGCGCCGTTCCCATGATAAATTAAAACCCGTCAATCTGGTGCCTTGCCCAAAATGTCATGAGCTTAAACTCACTCATCGGGTTTGTTTAAACTGTGGAAGTTACAAGGACCGGACAGTTATTGAAAAGGCAGAGAAAAAATAAGCGAACTGTTTTTCCCTTTCCGCCCTTTCTAGGCTTAAATTCAGAAAGGGCGATATTATTATATACAAGAGATATATACAAGAGATCAGCAGGTTGGTAAATTGTTAATAGGACGTGAAACAGTGGTTAGGGTAGCCATTGATGCCATGGGTGGAGATCACGCTCCCGGGGAAATTGTCCGGGGGACGGTGGCGGCGGTTTCTGCTAACCGGGATCTGCAAGCAATATTTGTAGGAAAAAAAGATCAGGTGGAACAGTGCCTGCAAGAGGTTAACTGCTCCCGGGATCGGCTTGAGATTGTTCCGGCGGAAGATATCATTCTAAATGATGACGACCCCGGACTGGCGGTCCGCAATAAGCAGGGAGCCTCCATGGTAACCGCGCTGCAACTGGTCCGCTCCGGGCAAGCGGAAGCGGTTTTAAGCGCCGGTAACACCGGAGCTTTAATGAGTGCAGGAGTGTTGTGGCTGGGCCGATTATCCGGGGTCAGCCGCCCTGCCCTGCTGGCAGTTCTTCCGGGGTTTAGTGGTGAGCCGTTGGTGGTGTTGGATGTGGGAGCCAACATGGACGCTCGGCCGGAACAGATGCTCCAGTATGCCTTCATGGGCCGTATCTATGCCTGCCGGTTACTGGGGCGGGCGGATCCCAAAGTGGCCCTGCTAAATGTGGGAAGTGAGCAAAATAAGGGCAACAGCCAGGTCAAGAAAGCCTACCGGCTTTTTGAGCGACATGTTCCCGGTTTTTGTGGGAATATTGAAGGGACAGAGGTGTTTTTTAACTTTGCTGATGTAATAATCTGTGACGGGTTTGTGGGCAATGTGCTGCTAAAAACGGCGGAGGGCCTCTCCCGGGGGATATTAAATTTCTTAAAGCAGCAGATTGATTGCAGCTCGCGCTTGCAAATAGGGGCTGCACTGTTCAAACCTGCTTTGCTGAATTTGAGCCGGAAGGTGGATGTTCGGGAGTACGGGGGGGCACCCCTTTTAGGGGTAAACGGGGTGTGTATCAAGTGTCACGGATCATCCCGGGCCAGGGCAATCGAACTGGCCCTGCTCAATCAGGTTTATCCTTTTGTTTCCCTAAACCTGGTCAACCTGTTTCAACAGGCCCTGAAGGAGATAGCTCCTGAGTTGAAGAAAGAAGGATGCGATGGATAAGGCAGTGAACACTGTAATTTCCGGAATAGGGGTGGCGGTACCTTCAAAAATTATTACCAATCATGATCTGGAAAAAATCGTGAATACCAGTGATCACTGGATAGCAACCCGCACCGGCATCAGGCAGCGGCGGGTGCTGGAGGCCGGCCTGTCGAATGCAGATCTTTCCGAACAGGCCGCCCGAGAGGCACTGGATCGGGCCGATTTGAAACCGGATCGGCTTGAACTGATAATTATGGCTACGGTTACCCCGGATTATCCTTTCCCGGCGACTGCCTGCCTTCTTCAGGCCAGATTGGGAGCATTAAACGCGGTGGCTTTTGATATTTCAGCGGGATGTACCGGTTTTGTATACGCCCTGACGGTAGCCGACCAGTATATTCGCGCCGGGATTTATCGCAACGCTCTGATCGTGGGGGGAGAGGTTTTAAGCCGGATTGTTGATTGGGAAGACCGCAGCACCTGTGTTCTGTTTGGGGATGGCGCAGGGGCAGCGGTGCTAACCTGCGGCAACTCAGAGCGGGGTATTGTTTGTTTTGAGCTGGGGTCCGATGGGCGAGGGGCGGATTTGCTGATGATGCCCGGGGGAGGCTGCCTGCGTCCGGCCAGCCGGGAGACGGTGGAACAGAAACTTCATTATGTTAAAATGAACGGCAACGAGATATTTAAATTTGCAGTGCGGGTGGTAGAAGAAACCACCTTAAATCTCCTTCACAAGGGAGGATTCACCCCGGAAGATTTGGATTTTTTGTTTCTGCACCAGGCCAATTTGCGGATTATCGAATCGGCCAGGAAACGACTTAAAATCCCCCCGGAAAAGGTGCCGGTAAATATAGATCGCTACGGAAATACCTCTTCGGCAGCCATTCCAATTTTGATCAAAGAAGAAGTTGATGCCGGAAGGCTTGTCCCCGGATCTTTGGTAGCCATGGTGGCTTTTGGAGCGGGCCTGACCTGGGGAGGAGTGCTGGCGGTTTGGTAGATAAAAGGGTTTTCTTGCCGACGGAGCGGATCTAATTTGCATAATGGTTACAGGGTGGTAGATTGGTGAAAACAGCATTTCTTTTTCCCGGACAGGGCTCGCAATATGTGGGAATGGGCCGGGATCTATATGAACACTACGGGCCCGCCAGGTCAGTATTTGAGCGGGCGGCACAGATACTGGGACCGGAGTTGCTGAAGGTAATATTTCAAGGCCCGGAAGAAAAACTTAACCTGACTGAGTTTACCCAGCCTGCTGTGCTGGCCACCAGTCTGGCGGTAGCAGCAGTGGTGGAAGAGGCGGGCCTTCAGCCGGAGGCCGCTGCCGGGCTGAGTTTGGGAGAGTACAGTGCACTGGTAGTATCGGGGGCGTTGAGCTTTGAAGATGCCCTGCCGCTGGTTCAGCGGCGGGGGATACTGATCCAGGAGGCGGTCCCCCCCGGGGAGGGGATGATGATGGCTATAATGGGGCTTTCCCGGGGGAAGGTGGAACGGATTTGCTGCCGGGTTTCCACTGGCGGGGTGGTCGAGCCGGCCAACTATAATTGCCCCGGGCAGGTGGTAATCTCCGGGGAGCCGGAAGCTGTCCGCGAGGCCGGAGATCTGGCCAGGAAGGCCGGAGCCAAAAAGGTGGTTGCACTTAAGGTAAGTGCCCCCTTTCACTGTGCGTTGCTTAAACCGGTGGAGGAGAAGATCGCCCGTGAACTGGCAGATATTGAGATCCGATCTCCTTCCATACCAGTGGTTTTTAACTGCTTGGCCGGATTTGTATCCGATCCCCCCGGTATAAAACAGGCCCTGGTTAACCAGGTTAGCCAGGCAGTGCTCTGGGAGGATTCCATCCGGCGGCTGCTGGAAGAAGGGTTTGATACTTTTCTAGAGTTGGGCTCGGGGAAGGTGCTGGCCGGGTTCATGAAGCGGATCGATCCCCAGCGCTTTTGCGCCTCTATTGGTGACAGCTTATCTTTGCACCGGGTGCAGGCGGAGTTAAAGGAGGTGTCCAAATGCTCTTAAGCGGCAAGGTAGCTATAGTAACCGGAGGTTCCCGGGGGATTGGTCGGGCATCAGCACTGGAACTGGCTCGGGCGGGAGCGGCGGTAGTGATCAACTATGCTCGAAACCCGGAGGCAGCGGAAAAAACTAAGCAGGAGATAACCCGGGCCGGTGGGCGGGCGGCTGTTTGTCAGGCCGATGTTAGCTCCTACAGGGCCTGTGAAGAGCTGATCCGATGCGCTCTTGATAATTTCCAAAGAATTGATATACTGATCAATAATGCCGGCATCAACCGGGATAACTTGCTGGTTAGAATGAAACCCGAGGAATGGCAGGAGGTTGTAGATACCAACTTAACAGGAATTTATAACTGTACCCGAGCCGTATTAAGGCCGATGCTAAAGCAAAAAAGCGGAGGCTGTATTATCAGCATTGCCTCGGTGGCCGGTATTTATGGTAACGTGGGTCAGTGCAACTATGCTGCCGCCAAGGGAGGGGTGATTGCTTTTACCCGTTCCCTGGCCAAGGAATTGGGTGCAAGGGGGATCACGGTAAATGCGGTTGCC
>CAYXBB010000010.1:11525-48845 GCA_964463285.1 uncultured Syntrophomonadaceae bacterium
GGATTTATTGACACCGAAATGACTTCCGTGCTTTCAGAACAGCTTAAATCAGAGGTTTTATCCCGTATCTCTTTGGGAAGGCTAGGTTGCCCCCAGGATGTGGCCGAGGTGGTTTTATTTCTGGCAGCCCGGGGGGACTATATAACCGGCCAGGTTATTGCCGTTGATGGCGGTATTGTGATGTAAAACCGAGAAAGGGGGTGAGCTGCTTGGACGTTAAGGAAAAGGTAAAATCAATTGTTGCCGATCAGCTGGAAATTGACATTGACAAACTGACTATGGAAACCACGTTTGAGGAAATCGATGCCGATTCATTGGATATCGTAGAGTTGGTAATGACCTTGGAAGAAGAATTTGAGCTGGAGATTTCCGATGAAGAGATCGAAAATATCAAATCAGTGGGGGACGTGGTGAAATATATTGAGCCCCGGGTGTAAATAGCGAGGTGAGAAAGTGGGACCAAGAGTAGTGATTACCGGAATGGGGTTGGTTACCCCCATTGGTATCGGCAAGCAGCAGTTTTGGGACAGCCTATCCAGGGGGGTAAGCGGGATTTCCCGGGTAACCGGCTTTGATGTTGCCGGCTATCCTTGCCAAATTGCCGGTGAAGTGCCGGACTTTGATCCCACCGACTACATAGACAAAAGAGAAATCAGGAAGATGGATCGGTTTACCCAATTTGGGGTGGCTGCGGCCTTGATGGCCTGGGAAGATGCCGGATTGACCAACAGCGATGTGGATAAGGAAAACGTGGGAGTGCAGGTTGCTTCAGGCATCGGGGGGATCAAAACCATTGAAGACCAGTTAAGGGTGCTATGGGAAAAAGGCCCCCGTCGGGTATCTCCTTTCTTTGTTCCCATGCTTATTGCCAATATGGCTTCCGGCTATATTTCTATCGTATTGGGGCTCAAGGGCCCCAATTCTACTACTGTTACCGCCTGCGCGGCTTCTACTCATGCGGTAGGCGATGCCTACTGGATTATTAAGCGGGGTGATGCTGAACTTATGGTGGCCGGAGGGGCGGAAGCCGCCATATCCCAGCTGGCTTTTGCCGGTTTTTCATCTGCCAGGGCGCTTTCTACCCGTAACGATCAGCCGGCAAAGGCCTCTCGTCCGTTCGATTTAAAGCGGGATGGATTTGTTTTAAGCGAAGGATCAGGAGTGGTAATTTTGGAATCGCTGGAACATGCTTTGCGCCGAAATGCCTATATTTATGGAGAGATTACCGGATACGGCATGTCCGGCGACGGTTACCATGTAACCGCTCCCGATCCCCAGGGCAGGGGGGCGTTGCTTTGTATGAGCAGGGCCCTTAACAGTGCGGGCATTGAACCGGGTGCGGTGGATTATATTAATGCACACGGCACCTCCACCGAATATAATGATCGGGTGGAAACCGGGGCCATAAAAGAGTTGTTTGGAGAACATGCTTATAGACTGGCCCTCAGCTCTACCAAGTCGATGACCGGGCACCTGCTGGGGGCGGCGGGAGCGGTGGAGCTTATCGCCACCCTGCTGTGTATAAAGCACCAGGTAGCACACCCCACCATTAACTACGAGTACCCGGATCCGGAATGCGATCTTGATTATGTTCCCAACCGCCCGCGGGAACTGGTGATCAATGTCGCTTTATCAAATTCTTTCGGATTTGGCGGAACTAATGCCTCTTTAACCGTAAGCCGGTATTTTGACCGGGATTTGCCGGGTAATTAAGTGGGTAGTGCTAGGTGGGCAGATAAGCTGTATAAATTTTTAACCCGGTTGGGTTGGGATATCCAGGATAAAAGTCTATATGAACAGGCCTTGACCCATTCTTCTTTTGCCCATGAGAGAAGCCGCCCTTATTTTCATAACGAGAGGCTGGAATTTTTAGGGGATGCCGTTTTGGAGCTGATTATCAGCAGCCATCTCTACTGTTCTTACCCCGGCCTTCCGGAGGGCAAGTTGACCAAACTGCGCTCAGACCTGGTTTGTGAGACCTCATTGGCCGCCATTGCCGGAACCCTACAATTAGGAAAAATATTGCGCCTGGGTAAAGGAGAACTGGCCGGGGGGGGCTCCGAGCGGCCCTCCCTTCTGGCGGATGCGCTGGAGGCGCTTATCGGTGCTATTTACCTGGATTTGGGCCTGGAATGTTGCCGCCGGCAGGTGATGGAGTTGTATGAACCGGTGCTCCAGGATCTTCAGCAAGGGATACTGAGGAAAGACTATAAAACATTGGTTCAAGAACTGACTCAGGCCCAATTTGGAATTACCCCCGAATATAGGATTGTCCATGAGAGCGGCCCCGATCACGATAAAACTTTCCTGGCAGAGATAATATTGGATGCGGAATTCATCGGGCGGGGCTCGGGTCGCAGCAAGAAAGAATCGGAGCAAGCTGCAGCCAGGGAAGCCTGGATTAAACTTACCCAGGAATTTCGGGGACACCATACTTAATTACAGGCAACGACTATCCTGCCCGACAATTACTTTAAGATAATTAAGTATGAGGTCCCCAAAATTAATCGGACTTGTTTCAGTATGGGGTGAGTTATGTACTTAAAGCGAATAGAATTGATTGGTTTCAAATCATTTTATGAAAAAACTGAGCTGGAATTTGGCCCTGGGATTGCAGTGGTAGTGGGTCCCAACGGCTGCGGCAAAAGTAACCTGTCCGATGCTATAAGGTGGGCCCTGGGGGAGCAAAGCAGTAAATCACTCCGGGGAGGGCGAATGGAAGAGATAATTTTCTCGGGGACCCAGCAACGCAAGCCGTTAAATTTAGCCGAGGTTTCCTTAACTTTTAATGGTGTAGACTCCAATTTAAATCTGGATTATGAGGAGATAACCGTCACCCGCCGGCTCTACCGCTCAGGGGAGAGCGAATATCTGTTGAACAGGGCACCCTGCCGTTTAAAAGATATTACCGGCCTGTTTTTAGACACTGGCGTGGGTAAAGATTTTTATTCAGTTATCGGACAGGGACGGATTGAAGAGATTATTAACAGCAGACCGGAAGAACGCAGAGAAATTTTTGAAGAGGCTGCGGGAATATTAAAGTACAAGTTCAGAAAAAAAGAAGCGCAGCGGCGACTGGATGAGACCAGAGAAAACACGATCCGGGTGCAGGATCTGATCTGCGAGTTGGAATCCCAGTTAGAACCATTAAAAGAACAGGCGGAACTGGCCAAAAAATACAGGCTTTTGCAAGATCAGGCAAGCCTTCAAAAAAAGGAAATCCTGGCTCACCGGATCTGGTTATATAAGGGTCAGTGCAGTCAAATAGAGGTTAAACTGGATCGTGCCGATGCTGCTGCCTCGGCGGCGCTGGCGGAGGCCGGACGGCGGGAGAAACAGCTGTTTGGATTAAAAAAACGGGTGCAGAATCAAACCGGGGTTTTAAGCGTAGAAGAGCAAGAGCTAAATAAAAAATTGCGTGAGTTTGAAAAGATGGAGGGAAAGCTGCAGCTATTGCGGGAGCGAAATACCCGAGACCGGGAGCAGCTGCAGGAAATCGAGATCCTTCACCGGGGTTCTGTAGATGAACTAAACAGTTTAATTGGGTTAACCGAACAGGCGGAGCAGCAATTAGAACAGAAACGACAGGCTATCCATAAGGAACAGGAACGTCATGGCCGTCTGGAACAGGATTTGAAGCAATTTAAAGAGGGCAACCTGCTTCGGGGGCTGGAACAGCAGCAGCAAGTGCTGTTACAGGTAACTTCCAGGTATAATGCGGCGGAGGCGGCGGTGAAGGAACTGGCGCTGCAGAAGGAACGCGAAGAGTCGGGAGGAGCTGGAGATTAACTGCAAGCTTACAGATGCCCTTTCCCGGCAGGAGGAGCTAAAACCTGAACTAGAATCCTGTCAACAGCAGGTTGCCGGTTTGAAAAATTCCAGTCGGGATGGGCTTGAGAAAATACAGGAGTATACCAGGCAACTGGAGACAGCCAGGCTAAAGCTGCAGAAGGAACGGGAGGAGTTGCGATCGCTGGATAGCAAGCTGCAGCTTTTACGGGAACAGGAAGGAGACTTGAGCGGTTATTTTAGGGGTGTAAAAGCAATTATCCAGGCTTCCCGGGGCGGCAAGCCGGTTTTAGCGGGAATCATTGGCCCGGTGGTAGATCTCATTGCCGTGGAAAAAAAATATTTGCGGGCAGTGGAAATATCTTTAGGAAGCGGTTTGCAATACATGGTTACAGTTACCGGGGAGGCGGCCAGGAAAGCTATTGGTTTTCTGAAAGAAAAGAATCAAGGTTGGGCAACCTTTTTGCCCCTGGATATGATTACCGTGCGCCCTTCCAGCCTGGATCGGCACCCGGGGTGGCGAGAACAGGAGGGAGCGCTGGGAAAACTGGCGGAGTTTGTAAAAATAGATCCCGGTTATAGCCGGATAGTGGATTACCTGCTGGGCAATGTGGCGGTTTGTCGTGATCTAGAAACAGCCTCTCGGGTGGCTCGGATCATAAAATATAGCTGCCAAATAATTTCCCTGCAGGGAGAGGTCATCAACCCCGGGGGTTCCATGCGGGGAGGCAGTCTGCCTAAACGCAGTGCAGGATTGCTGGGGAGGCGTCATGAAATTGAAAGCTTACAAAAAGAACGGAACGGGTTTGAACAACAGCAGTTACAGTCTACCCGGCAGGTAAATTATTTTCAAGAGGAGATCGCATCTCTAAAAATTTCTCAGGAAAAGACTAACCGGCAGCTGGAAGAACAGCAGGGGCGACTGGCCGGGTTATTAAAGTTAGACGAAGAATTGGCACAAAACCGGCGTTTTTTGGAAGAGCGGCTTAAAGCTGTCAAAGCCGACCGCAAGGCATACCAGGGGGAACAGGCAACTTTAATCACCAGGCTTCAAGCATCCAGGCAGCTGGCCCTGGATTATAAGCTAGAGCTGGCCGATGTGCGGAAGGACCTGGAAGGGGAAAAAGAACTTTATGAACAAGGGCTTTTAAAGAAAGAGCGGCTGGAAAAAGAGGTTACCGGATGTTTGGTAAATTTGAGCTCTTTCCAGGAGCAAAAGCGATCCCTTGCGGAAAAGTTGGCCCAGGCCGCCGGAGACAAACAGCGTATAAGCCGGGAAATAGAAGACCAGCAGGCCAGGGAAGAAAAAATCAGCCAGATCATGCAGGACAATCAAGCCGGACAGGAAAAGCTTTGCCGGCAGTTGGAGCAGCAGGGTAAATTGCTGGCCGTCTCCACCGACCAGTTGAAACAGAAACAGGAGGAGGTTCACCGTCTGAGGCTCGAACTGGCGGATCTGGAAACCGAAGATCAAAAGTGGCAGGAGCGGCGACAGCGCCTGGAGAGAAGAAAACAACAGCTGGATCTGGAGCAGGCCCGGTTGCAGGCGGAACTGAAACTTTGGAACCTGCGTTATGGCGAATTGTTTGGAGAGATGGAACTGGCGGCGCCGGGTCCTGATTTTGATACTGAGCAGGCGGAAAAAAGGGTGGAAGGTTTAAATGGACAACTCGAACTTTTAGGAGAAGTTAACTTAGGTGCAATCGGGGAGCTATCCAGGTTGGAAGAACGGATAACATTTTTGCATGGTCAGCTGGAAGATTTGAGACAAGGGGAGCAGTCTTTACATAAGGTGCTGGCAGAAATAGATCAGCATATGACGGGTTATTTTACTAAAACTCTGGATTTAATAAACCAAAATTTTATAATCGTATTTGGGGATCTGTTTGGAGGCGGGAAAGCCTACCTGGAGCTTACCGATCCCGATCATTTGCTGGAGTCGGGAGTGGAAATTATTGCCCAGCCTCCGGGTAAAAAACTGCAAAGCATTACCTTGCTTTCAACCGGAGAAAAGGTCCTGACCGCCCTGAGCCTGATCTTTGCAATATTGCTTCATAAACCGGCTCCATTTTACCTGTTGGATGAAGTGGAATCGGCGCTGGATGAAAATAACCTGGGCAAATTTATCGCTTATCTGCAAAGGCTATCCGATCAGGCCCAGTTTATATTGATTACCCACCGGAAACGAACCATGGACACCGCCGATATTATTTACGGGATAACCATGTCTGAACCCGGTATTTCCAAGCTGGTCTCTATAAAGAACAGCGAAAAGGATAAAGCAAGTTAGCAGAAAGGGTTGCCATGGGTTTATTAGAGAGGTTTAAGACGGGCTTACTTAAAAGCAGGCAGGGGTTTACCCGCCGGTTGGAGGCGCTATTCTCTCCGGGAGAGATAAATGCGCAGTTTTTTGAACAGCTGGAGGAAACTCTGATCCTGGGTGATGTAGGGGTGGCTGCTGCCACCACCCTGGTGGAAACACTTTCGGATCAAGCCCGGCGGGAGCGAATTAAGGACAGACAGGCGGCAAAAGAACTATTAATATCCAGCATAACCGGGCTGCTGGATTATCCGGAACAGGTTGTGGATACCGGCCCTCATCCCCTGGTTATTCTGTTGGTGGGAGTTAACGGAACCGGCAAGACTACCACCGCTGCCAAGCTGGCCCATATTTACCGCCGGCAGGGGAAAAAAGTGCTGCTGGTGGCGGGAGATACCTTTCGGGCGGCGGCTATCGATCAACTTAAAATCTGGGCGGAACGGGCGGGGGCAGAGATTATCAAACAGGAACCGGGTTCCGATCCGGCGGCGGTGTTTTTTGATGCTTTGAATGCAGCCCGGGCTCGCCGGGTGGAGGTGGTAATCGGCGATACTGCCGGCAGACTGCATACCAGGGTCAACTTGATGCAAGAGCTGGAAAAAATTTGCAGAGTGATCGGCCGTTCCTTGCCGGGCGCACCTCATCAGGTGTGGCTGGTAATCGATGCTACCACCGGGCAAAACGGCCTGACCCAAGCCCGCCTGTTTAATCAATCGGTACATGTTGACGGACTAATCGTTACCAAGCTGGACGGGACGGCCCGGGGAGGGATCGTGATCGGAATTCAGGAGGCGATGGGCATACCGGTTCGCTACCTGGGTATGGGGGAGGGGATCGGCGATCTGGTACCCTTCCAAGCCCGGGATTTTGCCCGGGCCTTGTTAGAATAAGGCAGGGGACGGTTCTTCGGTGCTGCTCTATGCTGCTGAAAACAATTAAAGAACGCCATTTTTACCTTATCCAACTATTTATTAAAAGATCTTACTGACCAAAGAAGAACTGTCCCCTGGTTTACTTGGTTTATACTTGCATAATTCGGTTATTTTTAGTACACTGTAGGTGTAAAGGTTTGTAACTTTACAGGGGAAGATTATGCTGGAAAAATTGAACCGGGTTAATTGCCTGTTTGATATTTACGGGGGCCTGCTCACTTCCCGCCAGCGAGAAGCATTGCAATTATATTTCAGCGATGATCTTACCTTAAGTGAGATTGCCTCAAGGTTCAGGATCAGCCGGCAGGCGGTGTATGATCTGATCCGGCGTGCTCTCACTGCCCTGGAAAAGTTGGAGGGTAAATTAAGGATCTATATGCAATTTAAATATTTACAACAAGGGCTAAAAGAAGCAGATCGGGTGTTAAGCGGCAGCAACCTGGGAATAAGGGAACACAAATATTTAAGGAAAATCATTAAAGAACTTTTGGACTACAATGAACAGTAACCAGTAAAGGTGATAAGCCAATGTTTGCCAACCTATCAGAGAAACTACAAAGCACCTTACGTCAGCTTAGGGGCAAAGGCAAGCTCAGCGAAAAAGACGTGGATAAAGCCCTGCGAGAAATCCGCCTGGCTTTACTGGAAGCCGATGTAAACTTTCGAGTGGTTAAAGATTTTATTGCTGCGGTTAAAGAGCGCTCTGTGGGGGAAGAAGTACTTAAGAGTTTAACCCCCGGGCAGCAGGTGGTTAAAATTGTTCACCAAGAGCTGACCGGAATGCTGGGTGAACGGCAAAGTGAGTTATCTTTAGTTTCCTCCCCTCCAGCGATTATGCTGGTAGGGTTGCAGGGATCCGGAAAGACCACCACCGCAGTGAAACTGGCCGGTTACCTGCGCAAACAGGGCCGTAGACCGCTGCTGGCGGCTGCGGATATCTATCGGCCGGGAGCGGTACAACAACTTCAGGTTCTCTGCAAATCTGCCGGTCTGGTCTGTTATGATCAACCCGACGCCAGGCCAATAGATATTTGCAGTCAAGCTTGCCGCCTGGCGAACCGAGAAGGGTATGATCCGGTGATTTTCGATACCGCGGGAAGGCTTCACCTGGATCAGCAAATGATGGCCGAACTGCAGGAGATCAAAACCTCCCTGAACCCGGATGAAATTTTGCTGGTAATTGATGCCATGACCGGCCAGGATGCGGTAAACACCTCTGCGGAATTTCATCGCCAGATCGGATTAAGCGGGGTTATTCTTACCAAGCTTGACGGGGATACCCGGGGTGGTGCGGCCCTGTCGGTGCGGGCGGTAACCGGCTGCCCCTTGAAATTTGTAGGGGTGGGGGAAAAACTGGAGGCTCTGGAGCCCTTTCATCCCGAGCGAATGGCCTCCAGGATACTGGGAATGGGTGACCTGTTAACGCTGATTGAAAAGGCTGAGACGGAACTTGACCTGGGAAAAGCCCGTGAACTGGAACAGAAACTTCGCAGCCACCAGTTTACCCTGGATGATTTTCGCGAACAGTTGGATCAGCTTCGGCGGATGGGACCGATCCAGGAGGTGTTGGAGATGCTTCCCGGGGCGGGACTTCCCAGGGGAATGAAACAGATGCCGGTTGATGATAAACAATTAAACCGGGTGAAAGCCATTATCGGTTCCATGACCGGTGATGAACGCCGGGATCCTTCTATGATCAATAGCAGCCGCCGCCGCCGGATAGCCGCCGGCAGTGGAGCAAAAGTTCAAGATGTAAACCGGCTGCTCCAACAATTTGCTCAGATGCAAAAAATGTTTAAACAGATCGGCAATTTGGAAAAACGGCCTCAGTTTAAGCGCCTCAAGAAAGGGAAAAAAGGGTTTCCTTTTATGTAAAAGTGCAATCAGGGGGGCGTTTGCACAGGGGTCGGCTATATAAGCCAAAAAAAACCAGGAAAGGAATGTGGAGGTGAATATCGAAATGGCAGCACGGATTAGACTAAAAAGAATGGGAGCTAAAAAGCAGCCTTTTTACCGGATCGTAGTGGCCGATTCCCGCTTTCCCAGAGACGGAAGGTTTATCGAAGAGATAGGTTACTACAACCCGACTACGAATCCCACGACTTTTGAAGTTAATGCCGAAAAAGCCCAGCTCTGGTTATCCAGGGGGGCCCGTCCTTCCAGCACGGTTAAGGAACTGTTTTCAAAAGCCGGGCTATAAGGATTACACTGATAGGGGAGGAATAAGATGAAACAGCTGGTGGAGCATATTGCCAAAGCGCTGGTGGATTACCCCGATCAGGTAGATGTCCAGCAGGTGGAAGGTGAACGCTCAGTCATCCTGGAGATCAGGGTGGCTGATGATGACATGGGAAAGGTGATAGGAAAGCGAGGAAGAATAGCCAAAGCCATCCGCACCGTAGTCGGTGCAGCGGCTTTAAAGGATAATAAGCGGGTGATGGTAGAGATTATCGGGTAGGAGGTTCCTGAAACTGTGATGGCTGGCCACGGGGTGGCGGATATTGTTATCGGCAAAATAGTGTCTCCCCATGGCGTTACCGGGGCGGTGAAGGTATGGCCTTATTCCGATTCCCGGGAACGCTACCTGCAGCTGCTAAAGAAAAAGGTGCAGCTGGGAACCTCCAGTCCCTCCACTTTATCACCCTGTTTAGTGCAGATGACTGTTTCCAGGGTTTCTGCTTACGGGCGATTTTGGCTGTTCAAATTTGAACAGATCGGATCCAGGGAGGAAGCACAAAAATTAAAAGGTTTTCTGATTTATATATCTGCTGAAGACCGCTTTCCTCTTCCTTCCGGAAAATATTATTATGATCAGATAATAGGCCTGGAGGCCTATGCTTCCGGAAGGCATCTGGGTAAAGTGGTGGAGATTCGTCCCACCCCGGCTCATGATCTGTACGTGATTGCCGGGGAGGAGGGCGAGGAGATATCGCTTCCAGCGGTCAAGGAATTTGTGCAGATGATCGACCTTGAGCAAGGGATCATGCTGGTTAGGATCCCGAAGGGTCTGGAGGATCTATAAAACGGAGGCTCAAAGTTGGCACCGCTATTGAAAATAGAGCTGGTTACTATTTTCCCGGGAATGTTTACCGGCCCCTTGAATGAAAGCATGATTAAACGGGCGGTGGACCAGAAACTGCTGGAGATCAAAGTAATTGATCTGCGTCTGTTTGCCGAAGGCAATCACCGCCAGGTTGATGATGAGCCTTACGGGGGCGGAAAGGGCATGATTTTTAAGCCCGAGCCGCTGTTTATAGCGGTAGACAGCCTGAAATGCCGCAGCACCGCCACTCACCCCCGGGTTATCCTGCTTACCCCCCAGGGGAGGCGTTTTAGCCAAAAGATTGCCCGGGAGCTGGCGCAGGAAGATCACCTGATACTGCTGTGCAGTCGTTATGAGGGGGTAGATGAAAGGGTCCGAATCAGGTTGGTTGATGATGAAATATCTATCGGTGATTATATTCTTACCGGGGGAGAGATTCCGGCAATGGTAATTACCGATGCTGTAGCTCGCCTGATTCCGGGGTTTTTAAAGGAAGAAACGCTGGTCGAAGAATCTTTTTCCAGCCATCTCCTGGAATACCCTCATTATACCCGTCCGCCGGAGTACCAGGGTATGGGTGTTCCCCCGGTACTTTTATCGGGAAATCACGCCCGGATCGCCGCCTGGCGGCGACAGCAACAACTCAAGAGAACCCGGGAAAGGCGCCCGGATTTGTTGGAAAAAGAGAGCCTTTCACCGGAGGATCGGCGCTATCTGGATTCGTTGGCCGCTGATTCTTCGTGGGAAAAGTAATATAATCGCAGTCATTTAATAAGGGAGGCTTGGTGAGGATGGATCTCATAAAGGAAGTTGAAAGACAGCACCTGAAAGAGGATATTCCTCCCTTTGCACCTGGGGATACGGTGAAAGTACACGTGAAAGTGGTGGAAGGTGCCAGGGAGAGAACCCAGATTTATGAAGGCGTGGTAATAAAGCGCAAAGGAAGCGGTTTACGTGCAACCTTTACCGTAAGGCGAGTAACCTATGGGGTAGGGGTAGAGCGGACCTTCCCTCTGCATTCGCCGGTGATAACCGGGATCGAAATAGTGAAAAAAGGCCGGGTCCGGCGGGCTAAACTATATTATCTGCGGAAGCGCTCAGGGAAGGCAGCCCGAATTCGGGAGCTGCGCAGGTAGCGACGGAGGCAGGAATAAAAAAAGATGAGTAAAGAAACCTGGGAATGGGTGCGGTCTATCGCGGTTGCCGTGGTGCTGGCAGTGCTGATCCGGATGTTTTTGTTTGAGGTGTATATCGTCGAGGGCGCCTCTATGTATCCCACCCTGGACAATCACGAAAGGGTGGTGGTAAGCAAACTGGTTTACCGGCTGAACGAGCCGCAACCGGGAGATATTGTGGTGTTTAGCAACCCCCATAGACCCGATTATATCAAACGGGTAATCGGGGTAAGCGGGGATCAAATAGAGATAAAAGAAGGGGAAGTGCTTGTAAACGATTTTCCCCTTGAGGAGCCTTATTTGAAAGAGGAGGCCTACATGGAATTTGGGCCGATAACAGTTCCCGCCGGAAGTGTTTTTTTGTTGGGCGACAACCGGAACAACAGCACGGACAGCCGGGATTCCAAGGTTGGCTGTGTTTCTATGGACAAAATAATAGGCAAGGCTTTGCTTGTATTCTGGCCTCCCCAGGAACTGCGATATCTAAGGTAAAGATCGGAGGAAAACCAGAGTATAACCGGTGAGTGAAAAATATCAAAACTTTGGAATCAAGGGACGGGCTGCCCGGGATATCCGACATGACCTGGCGGCTGTGGATCTGGTGATAGAGCTTTTGGATGCCCGGACTCCTTTCAGCAGTCAAAACCCCCAGATTGTGCGGCTAACTGCCGGAAAACAAAGGTTAATACTATTACATAAGGCAGACCGAAGTGATCCTCGGGCAACTACCCGCTGGACAAACTATTTTAGGGATCAGGGATATCCGGCCATGGAATTTAGCATATACTGGCCCCATTCTCGCCGGGCATTGTTCAAATATTTGCAGGACCGGCAGGTTAACCTATCTCCCGCCTACGGGCAAAGAAGTTTAAGGGTCATGGTGGCCGGGATTCCCAATGTGGGAAAATCAAGTTTTATCAATTATCTGGTAAAGCGACGGGCGGCTCACACCGGAAACCGCCCGGGTATTACCCGCGGCCGGCAGTGGATAAAATTGCTTCCGGGGGTTGAACTTTTGGATACACCCGGTATCCTTTGCCCCCGGATGTCAAAGCGAGCGCTCTTGCCCCTGTCGGCGATCGGAGCGATTCCTGCTGCCGGTATGGAAGTTACGGAAACCGCCGGCTGGTTACTCAAACTTTACCGGGAGGCGGGCAAAGAAAAATTTTTGCTGAAACGATACCGGGAACTAAATCCCGGGGACGGATCGGATTTGCAATTAGAACAGATTGGATTGTCGCAGGGATGCCTAATGCCGGAGGGGAAAATTGATCTCAGGCGGGCGGCAGAGATAGTGATGCGCGATTTCCAAAACGGGTTTTTAGGAAGGCTGTCCCTGGAATCCCCTCCCTAATTAAGGAGGAATCCATGTTGTTGTTTGGAGAGATGACCCTGGACCAGCTGGCTGCATACTTGCGAAGGCGGGAAAAGCTGACTTTAAAAGAGGAACAGCAGTTGCTGGCTGACCGCCGTCAGGGAGCCCGGCAGTTGCTGGACAGCTTCCGGCGACGGGCGAAGAAGCTTCGGGAGGAAAAAAAGCGTTTACATAATATGGCCTGCCTGGAGCGGGCTCTGCAGGCACAGGGATTTGAGGTTGTGGCCGGAGTGGATGAGGCCGGAAGGGGGCCCCTGGCCGGCCCGGTGGTGGCGGCGGCGGTAATCCTTCCGCGGGAGACATTCCCGGAGGGCTTAAATGATTCCAAGCGCCTGACCTCCCGGCAGCGGGAGATGCTATTTGAGGATATCTCCCGGATAGCAGTTGGTATAGGGGTAGGGATAGGATCGGTAGAGCTTATCGATCGAATTAATATCTTTGGAGCTACCATGGAGGCCATGGCGGAGGCCGTATATAATTTGCCTCAACTGCCGTCAGCGGTACTGGTGGACGGTTATCCTATTCGCGGACTTAATCTCTATCAGCAGGCGGTAATCGGGGGAGATGCCCGATCGCTCTGTATTGCCGCCGCTTCAGTGGTGGCCAAAGTAACCCGCGACCGGCTGATGGACAGACTGCACCAGGCGTATCCACAGTATGGATTTGACCGCCATCGGGGGTACGCCACCAGTGAGCACCGGGAGGCGTTGCAGAAATATGGGTTCTCCCCCGTCCACCGCCGTTCATTCCGGCTGCGGCTGCCTGCGGACCTGGTAATTAACCGGTAATGCCCGGATCGCGCCGGCAGACCGGGTTTGCGGGAGAAGAGATAGCCAGACATTTTTTAATTCAATCGGGATACCGGTTCCTGCAGTTTAATTATCGCTGTCGTTTGGGGGAAATTGACATTGTAGCTCGAAAAAATTCACTGCTGGTGTTTGTAGAGGTACGAACTCGCACTGGAACCCGATTTGGAACAGCGGTAGAATCTATCACCGCTGCCAAGAAAAAGAGACTCAGTCGGCTGGCTCGCTATTATATGGCCAAAGAGCTGAGACGGGAAGTACCCTGCCGTATTGATTTGGTGGCTATCGACCTGGATGGCCCTAATAGCGAACCCCGGATCAACCATATAAAGGGAATAATTACCTAATCTTAATCCTATTTCTTAAAGCAATAATAACCAGAATCCCCGGTTGTTACCAGTCCCCCCAAATAGTCCATATCTGCCTGCTACTTCACATAATACCACTGTCAATTAACAACCCAGCATATTGTACAAGGAGAGTCTGTTTGTAAGGCCTCATGTTTGGGCTTAAAATAAGGGTTAACATAACGCCGAAACCATTATGGTACGGGGGAACCGCAATAAAGGGGGTGAATCGCTTAAGCTGCGGGGGATAACTCCTGTCCCCAACCCGACAGCTAACCCCGGAGGCGTAAAGGAGGCAGCTTACATATTGAGTAGTGTGTTTAACGGTTTAAAATTGGTGCTGTTGTTCTCACTGGTGGTACTGTTGACAGGAGCCGGGTTGGCGGAAGCTTCGTTCTCACATGCCGTGGTAAGTGGTGAAAGCCTGTGGAAAATATCACAGGGTTACGGGATTCCGGTGGAGGCCATCGTTAATGCCAACGGCCTTTCCAACCCCAACCTGATCTATCCAGGACAGGTGTTAACTATCCCTGACGGTGGGAACTCATCCGCCACTAAATATACAGTAGCAGCGGGGGATACTCTTTACAAGATCGCCCTGCGGTTTGGGACCACTGCCAATGAAATTGCCAGAATTAACGGGATGTCCAATCCAAATCTGATTTATCCGGGCCAGGTACTTTCGATAATTGCCGGCAGCGGTTACGATCCCGCTCTTTCCCGGGGAGGAAGGGTTTCCGGTTCGGATCTGGATCTTTTTGCCAGGCTGGTCAGCTCGGAATCGGCGGGGGAATCTTATCTGGGTCAGGTGGCGGTGGCGGCCACTATTTTGAACCGGGTTAATAGCTCCCGTTTCCCTAACACTCTCCAGGGGGTAATTTACCAGGTGTGTGACGGCTACTACCAGTACTCACCGGTACAGGATGGGCGGATCGGTCTTCCGGCCTGTCAGTCGGCATACCAGGCAGCCCGGGATGCTCTGGATGGCTGGGATCCATCTTATGGAGCCACCGGTTTTTACAATCCGGCCAAAACCACCAATCAGTGGGTGCGCAGCCAGCCGGTTACCACGGTGATTGGCAATCACGTTTTCTTTAAATACTAGCCAAATAGAAATTGAATCAAACAAAAATTTAATATGTCGAATATAGGCCAGGCCTCCTTAACGGGAGGCCTTGGTTGTGCTCAAGTTAGCAAGCTGTTTCCTGATGTCCGAGTTTTAACCTCCTTGCCAATTCCCCACATTTAATGCTACATTAAAGCTAAAGTCCATGTTCCGGTCATGCTGAAGGTGATTTATTCGGTACACCGTATTGCGTACCGGGGAAAAAACTGTGGGAAAACAGATTTCAATTACGATCTGAACGGGGGAAACCAAATGAAATATGTAATTATTTTAGGAGACGGGATGGCTGATTATCCCGTAGAGGAATTAAATCACCGGACTCCCCTGCAATGTGCTGATCTGCCTGTAATAAATTATTTGGCGAAGCACGGCCTGGTTGGGCTGGCAAAAACTATTCCAGAAGGAATGCCCCCGGGAAGCGATACCGCCAACCTGTCAGTGCTGGGTTATAACCCACGGGAATTTTATAAAGGGCGCTCTCCATTTGAAGCGGCCAGCATGGGGATAGAAATGAAGGAGAGCGATATTTCATTCAGGTGTAATTTAATTACCTTATCCGACAACGAGCCCTATGAAAAAAAACACCTGCTGGACTACTGTGCCGGGGATATATCTTCGGAAGAATCGGCAGAGCTGATCCGGGTGTTAAATAAATATTTAAGTACCGGCAACCTAAAATTTTATCCCGGGGTAGGTTATCGCCACCTGATGATCTGGGAGGGTGGTCCCAACCGCTGGAAACTAACCCCGCCCCACGATATCATTGGAAAACCGATTTCCTCTTATCTGCCGGTAGGAGAGGGAAGCCGGATAATTATCAGTTTGATGGAAAAAAGTTTTCCGCTGCTGGCCAGACAACAAATAAATCAGGAAAGGGTTAAAAAGGGCATAAACCCCGCCAACTCCATCTGGCTCTGGGGGGAGGGAACTAAGCCAAGCCTACCGGCATTTTTTGATAGATACGGTTTACTGGGGGCGGCAATTTCAGCGATAGATTTGATCAAGGGGATTGCCCGCTGTGCCGGGATGGAGATAATTGAAGTTGAGGGGGCTACCGGGAATATCCATACCAATTTTACAGGCAAGGCGGAGGCGGCGCTGGCAGCCCTTGACAAAGGACTGGATTTTGTGTTTATACATATCGAGGCTCCCGATGAGTGCGGCCACCAGGGCAGGGTAAACCTGAAAATAAAATCCATAGAACTCATTGAAAAACAGGTAGTGAGAGAGGTTAAAGAGGGGCTCGACCGCAGAGGTGAGGATTATAGTTTGTTAATTTTACCGGATCACGCTACCCCGTTATCGCTGAGAACCCATACCTCAGACCCGGTGCCATTCCTGATCTACCGAAATTCCGCCCCCCAAACCATACACCCGGAGCAAACATTTTCCGAGGAGGGAGCCGCCCGCTCCGGCATCCTGGTTGAAGATGGGCACCGGCTGATGGATCTGTTTCTGGCCGGATCGGGTTGACCGCCCTGACCATAGTGCCGGGGTGTCGGAGGGAGGGGATAGTGTATCCCTGTAACCGTGAGGGGAAGAACCGATCGACGGTTAATAATATACAGAAGCCGGCATTGATCACAAGGAGTTGACATGTGCAGTGAAAAAAATTGAGAATAATAAAATTAAATCGGCCCAAGGCAGGGTGAATTTTTTAGGGGAGCTTTCGGGATCAATTGGTGATCTGGGCACCTTTCTTCCCTATGTATTGGGAGCGATTACCGTGGCCGGTTTTAACCCGGCCAGTATTTTTACCGGGTTCGGGTTGTTCTATATGTTTTGTGGATGGTTTTACGGTATACCCATGGCGGTACAGCCCATGAAAGTTGCTTCGGCGGCGGTGCTGGTTCATAATCTTACTCCAGGTGAGATAGCCGCGGCGGGCTTGATTATCGGATTGGCTTTATTGGCGTTGGGTTTGACCGGCCTCATTGATTATCTAGCCCGGGTTACACCTTCGGGGGTGGTGGGCGGCATTCAGGCCGGATTAGGATTGTCGCTGGCCATGTTGGGTGTGAAGATGATCGTTAAGGATCCCTTCCTGGGCTGGACCGTGCTGATAATAATGTTGCCATTACTTAAAAGCAGGCGTTTTCCGGCGGCGATTGTAGGGGTGCTGGCCGGTATAATTTTAAATTTTTTGATTCATCCGGATCTTGTGGTACCGTCAATTTCCCTGGGTGTGCATCTGCCCGGTTTAACCCTGCCGGCCGCGGCGGATTTTAATCGCGGGTTTTTTCTGGCAGTTTTACCCCAATTGCCCCTGACTCTGGCCAACGCAGTGCTGGTTACTACCGCCATCTCCCATGAACTTTTTGGCAGCCGGGCCTCCCGGGTTACGGACCGGAATCTATGTTTGACCATGGGATCGGCCAACCTGCTGGCCTCTTTCTTTGGGGGGTATATGATGTGTCACGGCAGCGGCGGGGTGGCGGCTCATTACCGGTTCGGCGGAAGAACGAAGAGAACTGCTTATATTATCGGACTGGTGCTATTGATATTCGGGATTTTCCTGGGAAGCGATAGTGCAAAGGTGTTCGCGCTGATTCCCGAAGCCGCCCTGGGCTGTCTTCTTTTCTATAGTGGAGTAGACTTGGCCTCTGCGGTAAAGATCAGGCAGAAAGAAAAACAGGTAGATGAAGATCCCGCTTCCGGGCAACGTATTGAATTATTCCTTATATTTTTTGTAGCCGCCCTGTCGATAGCTACAAACCCGGCGGTGGCCTTTATTGTCGGTTTTGTTCTGGCCAAAGGAATTGAAAAGAAGTGGTTTAAAATTTAGTTAGCCTATGCAGACCCAAAAATAATCGGAACTTGCGATAAATTTTTGGGGATTACATTTCCCCCTGCCGATCCAGACTGCGGTACTGGATGGCCTCGGCGATATGTTTGAGTTCGATGGTTTCTGTTCCTTCCAGGTCGGCGATGGTGCGGGCAACCTTCAGCACTCGATCGTGGGCGCGCATGGAGAGCCCCAGCCTCTGGTAGGAACGTCGAAGAAGCACCCTGGCCTCGGGGCTTAAGGGGCAAAAGGCGGCGGCCTGGCGGGAGGACATCTGAGAGTTAGTCAGTATTTTTAATTTATTGAGCCGCTCCCTTTGACGCCGACGGGCCTGCTCTACCCGGCGGCAGATGGCCGCGGAACCCTCCGTAGTCCGGTTTTCCTCCAGTTGCTCGTATTTAACCCGCGGCACCTCGATCTGAATGTCGATCCGGTCCAGAAGGGGACCGGAGAGACGGGAGCGGTAGCGCCGGATCATCCGGGGAGTACAGCGGCATTCCAGCGTCGGATCCCCGTAATTACCGCAGGGGCAGGGATTCATCGAACCAACCAGCATGAAATCACAGGGATAGGTTAGCGTTGCGGAGACCCGGGTAACAGTGACCAACCGGTCTTCCAGCGGTTGGCGCAGCGCTTCCAGCACCTCCCGGCTGTACTCCGGCAACTCATCCAAAAATAGCACTCCCCGATGGGCCAGGCTTACCTCTCCCGGGCGGGGGATCCTGCCGCCTCCAATGATCCCGGCAGTGGAAGCGCTATGATGAGGAGTGCGGAAAGGGCGCCGGGTCAGCAGTGGTTGCCGGGGCGAAAGATTCCCGGCCACGCTGTGAATCCGGGTAATTTCCAGCATTTCCTCCAGTTCAGGGGCGGGCAGTATGGCCGGCAACCGGCGGGCCAGCATGGTTTTGCCGCTGCCCGGGGGGCCGTAAAGCAAAACATTGTGAGCGCCGGCGGCAGCCACTTCCAAAGCTCGTTTAGCCGCCTCCTGTCCCTTTACATCACTAAAATCAAGATCAGCCGGAGAGCAGGTCAGCAGCTGTTCCAACTGCGGTTTTACGGTCGGCAGCTCTATTTGCCTGCTCAGATAGCCGGCAAGTTGTTTTAAACTGCGTACCCCTTTAACGATCGCAGTAGAGATCAAAGCGGCCTCGGTGCTGTTGATTTCGGGCAGGCAGATAGCATGGTTTTTTAAACGGCGGATGTTGGAGAGAGAATCGGCGATGGCCAGGGTTCCAGGAATAGGCCTTAGGGTTCCCTCCAGAGAGAGCTCCCCTACAAATATTGATCTGTTAAGCAGTTCATTTGCCGGAATTTGCCCTGAAGCAGCCAGTATCCCGACCGCAATGGCCAGATCGAAACCCGTGCCCTCTTTTTTTATATCTGCCGGGGCGAGGTTTACGGTAATCCGCCGCAGGGGAAATTCAAATCCGCTGTTTTTGATCGCCGAACGGACTCTTTCCCTGGCCTCCCTGACCGAAGGATCGGGCAGGCCGATCAGATCAAATGCAGGAAGTCCACCGGATAGATCAACTTCTACCTCCAGCGGGATGCCGTCAACGCCCAGGAGAGCACAGGAATAAACCTTTGCCAGCATGGTTTTCTCCAAAAATCCAGCATTTACCTGTTATATTTCTCCGGTGATGAATAATTACCTGCCGGCGGTAAAATATTTGTTTCTGTATGTCAAGTTTTGCGGATTTTTTCCTGCCGGTGATAGTTCGGCATATCCGTACTTCTTTTTATTTAACTGCTGCCCTTCCCCATTGTAGCAACCGTCCGGTGAGCGCCTCTCCGACCGCAGCCAGATCTCCGGTGGACAGGTATTCATTGGCGGTCTGATCGAACAAAAGGTCGGCCCTGGCGGGAGTTCCCTGATCGCCCTTATCCATTCTTAGACAAAGGGGCAGTTTCGGAAGGGCCATTATCAGGTAGGAGCCGGGTTTTTTTCCCGGTCGGGCGTGTAACCGGCTTTGCAGAAGTTGGGCCAATAATTTTTCCCTCCTCCCGAAAAAGTTTACCAGTGGATCCAGGGCTCTTTTTTTTAAAGCGGAAAAATAGATGTTGCCCTCTGGAAGATGATTAAATGCAATCCATTTACCGGCCGGGGGTTCCCCGCTAGATTTTGTAAGGTAGTGCAGCAAAATCAGGGAAACACCCTCGGAGGATTGCTGGCGGCTGGTATAAAGGAGCACCTCTCCGGCAGGCCAGGGGATCTGGTAAGCTCTACCCAGGAAAGGAAGGGTAAATTCCCGCCAGGATAAAGGCGGGTATAAGGACAGGGCGGCACCGCTTGTGCGGGCCATGTCCAGGGTATTCCTTTGGGCCAGTTCATGGCGAGCCTCTTCCAGAGCAGCACGATAGCCGTTGCTCATAGTTAAGTACCTCCTTATATGTATTTAATCATATTTATACTACTTATGGAACAATTGACTGTTTTTCGGTGGATACAGGGAAAAAGGAAATGATAGCATTAATCGAGAATGGTTGTGAATAACAGATAATGAAAAATAACCTGTGTATGGGAGGATGATAACTGGTGGGCAGGCTTGGTGAAACCGGAGAAATTAAAGAAATTGTTGATCAAGATTGGTTGGAGCGCCTTTCCCGCGATCTCAACCAGGCTCAATACAAATTTGCAACCCTTTCTGCCCCGGTTATTTTGGGGCTGGCCGGCCCCGGTTCCGGGAAAACCAGGGCGCTGATGTTCAGGGCGGCCCATATGATAAAAAGCGGAGTGCCCCCGGAACATTTAATGCTTCTGACATTTACCAACAAGGCTGCCGGTGAGATGAAGGAGCGCCTGGAAAAGCTGATTGGCTACCTGCCCCGGGGTCTTTGGGCCGGTACCTTTCATAGCACCGGTGCCCGCATATTACGGCGTCACGCCTCTCTGCTGGGCAGAACTAACCGGTTCACTATTTTGGACCAGGATGACAGTGCCCGGGTGTATCGGCAACTGTTGGGTCAACTGCCGTTTAAAATCGATGATGACGGAAGAAACCTGCTGATAAAGCGCAAATTTTTAGAGAAAGTGATCAGCCAGTCCCGAAATTCCGATCACAGTATAGAACAGGTGATTTCAGAATATTATCCCCGCCAGATGGAGTACACCGGTCTGATAAATCGCCTGGCCCAGATGTTCACTGACCTGAAAAAAGAAACCAATAGTTTTGATTTCGACGATCTACTTATATGCTGGCGGGATCTGTTCCGGAATCATTCTCAGATAAGGGCCGAATACCGGGAGCGTTTCCGCCATCTACTGGTGGATGAATTTCAGGATACTAATGTGGTGCAGGCGGAATTGGTAGATCAGTTCGCCGGGGCAAGCTCTATTTGCGTGGTGGGCGATGATGCTCAGTCTATTTACGCTTTCAGGCAGGCTGAAATTAGAAACATTGTTTCTTTCCCGGAAAAATATCCCGAATGTCAGGTGATCCGGATGGAACAAAATTACCGCAGCACTCCGGAGATCGTATCCCTGGCGGATCGCTCAATCTCTGTTAACCGGGGGCAACTCGCGAAAAATCTTTATTCCCATAACCCATCCGGTCAGAAGCCGGTGCTGGTGCAGACTTGGGACGCTTACCGGGAAGCCTCCCTGGTCGGTTACCTGATAAACGATCTGCATTCCCAGGGGATTGCTTACAAAGAGATGGCGGTATTATACCGCAGCTCCTATCTTTCTGCGGAGGTTGAGTTCGAACTTATACGCCGGCGCCTTCGCTACCGCACTTTTGGCGGGCTCAGGTTTTTACAAAAAAGTCATATTAAAGATGTGCTGGCTTATTTAAAGGCGATATACAACCCGCAAGATGAGGTGTCCTGGCGAAGAATAGTAACCCTGCAACCGGGGATAGGCGAAGCCACCTTTGAGGCGCTTTGGAAGAAGTGGCGAAAATTTCCCGATCACTTGAAAGCAATGCAGGAAGGAAAGATAGCTCCCGCCAGAGGCATCGGCGGCTGGAAAGAGCTGCAGGAGATCGTTTCCACCCTGGCTGTACCCGACTGTACGGTTCCCGAAATGATCGATACTATATTGCAGAAAAACTATGATCGTATATTAGAAAAAAATTATCCGGATCAATTTGAAGAACGCCGGCAGGGAATTGAACGCCTGGCGGATTACGGGGCTCGGTATGACTCTCTGGGCCAGTTTCTAGAATCGATCTCCCTGGATGATTCCATTTTTGGCGACGGCACGCTTCCTTCGGCAGATCAGGGCTTTCTAACCCTATCGACCATTCACAGTGCCAAAGGCAGGGAATGGGAAGCGGTATTTGTGATCGGTCTGAATGAAGGCCAATTTCCCAGCTCTCGTATAGATTATTCCCAGGTTGAAGAAGAACGCCGCCTGTTTTACGTAGCGGTAACCAGGGCCCGCCGTTATCTATATCTATCCACTTACCGGCAGGATCGCCGTCAATTGGGGGCAACAGCGGTCAACCCCTCCCTGTTTTTGTTGGAACTTCCCCCCGATATCTACCAACTGCTGGATCCCGAGGCTATTTAATTTTGGGTTAGGCTTCCAGCGTTTTTCCGCGGGAGGGCTCCCCTCATAAGGCATAAAGGGTACGCATCTTCTTTGGCTCACCCTGAAGGGTGGGCCTACCTTGGTTGGTTAAAATTTACGGGGGTTATACCTTACTCACCCAGGTGGGGTTTAATACTTGAAAGTCCGGATTTTGGGGAAACTAAATTTTCTGCCCATTGAACCGTTAAGCCGGTATATAGTATAATACCCTAAGTTTAGGGTTACGGCAGGGGAGGCGGTTAAGGTTGCAGGTTAGAATTTATGATACAACTTTGAGGGATGGGGTGCAACGGGAAGGAATTTCGCTTTCGGTTAATGATAAGCTGAAAATTGCCGAGAAATTGGACGAACTTGGGGTAACCTATATTGAAGGAGGATGGCCCGGTTCCAATCCCAAAGAGCTGGAATTTTTCCGCCGGGCCGAGGCGGAACTACAGTTGAAAAATGCCAGGTTATGTGCTTTCGGCAGTACCCGGCGCCCGGGAATAAACGCTGAAGAGGATCAGAATATTCGCTATCTGGTAGGAGCGGCCACCCCGGTGGTGACCGTCTTTGGGAAAAGCTGGGATTTCCATGTGCGCAGTGCTCTTTCCACTTCACTGGAAGAAAACCTGGAAATGATCCGGGATACCATATCTTATCTCAAATCACTGGGGCGAGAAGTGATTTATGACGCCGAACATTTTTTTGACGGATACAGGAACAATCCGGATTATGCACTGAAAACTGTTGAAGCAGCAGCCCAAAGCGGCGCCGATGTGGTGGTTCTTTGTGATACCAACGGCGGGCTGATGCCCTGGGAGCTAACCAAAATAATAACCGGGGTCCGCCGGGCAATGGATCTGCCCCTGGGTATCCACACCCATAACGACTGCGGGATGGCGGTAGCCAATACCTTACTGGCAGTACAGGCCGGAGTCACCCATATTCAGGGGACGATTAACGGTTACGGCGAGCGTTGCGGGAACGCCAATCTTTGTACAGTTATTCCCAATTTACAGCTAAAAATGGGTTTAAACCTATTAACCGGGCAGCAGCTATCCGGACTTACCCAGTTGTCGCGGTTTGCAGCCGAACTGGCCAACATGGTCCCCCAGGAAAATCAGCCCTATGTGGGTCATAATGCATTTTCCCACAAGGGAGGGGTTCATGTAGATGCAGTCAGCAAGAGCCCGGACACCTATGAGCACACCGATCCCGGGCGGGTAGGCAATCGCCGGCGAATTTTGATCTCCGAACTGGCCGGAAGGACCAGTGTCAGCCTTAAGGCCCAGGAGAGTAATATCGCTTTGCTCAGGGATCACCCCAAGACCGGGAAGGTTCTGGATCGCTTAAAGGAATTGGAACACCGGGGTTACCAGTTTGAAGGAGCAGAGGGCTCCTTTGAACTGTTGATCTTGAAAACCATGGACGCCTATCAGCCGTTTTTCCATCTGGAAGGGTTCAGGGTAATCGAGGAAAAAAAAGAAAATGGGCAGCTTTATTCCGAAGCAACCATCAAGGTGCGGGTAGGAGCGCGGCAGGTTCATACTGCTGCCGAGGGCAATGGCCCGGTAAACGCTCTGGATAATGCTTTGCGGAAAGCGCTGGAAGAGATCTACCCGGAGCTAAAAAAGATCAAGTTGATTGATTATAAAGTACGGGTTCTGGACGGCAATGACGGCACCGGTTCCAGGGTGCGGGTGCTCATTGAATCCCGGGATGACCATAAAACCTGGGGGACGGTTGGGGTGTCGCATAACATTATCGAGGCCAGCTGGCAGGCGCTGGTGGACAGCCTGGAATACGGCCTGCTTTGCCGATCATCGCAGCTGGAAAAAGCCCGGGATCTGTTATGGTCGATGCAGCTGGAATCAGAAGCCCAGGGTTAAGGTAGGAGGAAAATATGTTACCGGAACAATATTATAGCCTGGCTACCGGGATCGGCAGCTTGCCCTACTCCGGGCCGGATCAGGCTGTAGATTTAATTGTCAACTGCTTCCGGCAAATTCCCCACTGGCCCCAGCTTCCCCGCCGCGCCGGTGCGGAGGGCCTGGTTTCCCAGTACTTACATACGCTGTTACGGCAAAATATTATCGCATTTAAAGAAAACCGGGCGGTGTTTGCCACTGATCATCCCCGGTGGGAGCAGAATTTGATGGGGTTTTACCGGCTGCTGGAGGATCTTTCTGCCGCTGAGGATCAGGGTGATGTTTTTGCTTTTCCGGCTTCCTCTGCGGCCGGCTTTTATGAGCTTGTACGCCGGGCTCCCGAGCTGCCGGAAAGCACCTTATGCTTAAAGGGACAGGTTTGTGGGCCGGTAACGCTAGGATTTCAGGTTACCGATCCGGAGAAACGCCCCTCGTTCTACAGTGATACCCTTCGGGAGGTAATCAGCCATGTGCTGGCCTACCAGGCCGGCTGGCAGGTAAAAACGCTAAGAGCGCTGGGGTTTCCGGTGTTGCTTTTTATTGATGATCCGGCTATTTATGGTTACGGCAGTTCTACCTCGGTGGGATTGGGGCGGCGGGAGATCCAAAATAGCCTGAAGCTGATTATTGAACGGATTCGCTACGAGGAAGGGTTTACAGGAATTCATTGCTGCGCCGGTATAGACTGGTCTTTGCTGTTGGAGCTGGATCTGGATGTATTAAGTTTTGATGCCTACGGTTATTTTCCCTCCATGCTGGTTTACAGCGAGCAGTTGAATTCATTTTTAAACCGGCAGGGCGTGCTGGCCTGGGGCATTATCCCAACTTCCGACGCTGCCTGGCAGGAGGATAGTTGCTCTTTACTGGAACGCCTGCAGCGGGGGATAGAGGCTTTGGCCGGAAGAGGAGTAGACGAAGACAGGCTCAACCGGCAGATTATGATCACCCCCAGTTGTGGCACCGGTACTCTCACGGTGGAACTTGCGGAGAGGATTTATCGCTTAACGGCGGAACTTACAGCGAGATTAAGGGAGCGTTAAATGGATAAAGATAAGCTGATCGGCATATTACAGGCGTTAACCCGGGCGGCGGGAGTCTCCGGGGATGAACAGGAGCCGGCCGAGATAGCTGCCGGTTATCTGGAGCCGTATGTTACCCGGTTGCACCGGGATTCTTTCGGAAATCTTATCGGGTTCAAGGAAGGGGCCGGAGGGTCGGCGGCGCCGTCACTGCTGCTAGCCGCTCATGTCGACGAAATCGGGGCCATGGTTACCGGTATAGAAGAAGGATTTCTTCGGTTTACTGCAGTAGGGGGGCTCGATCCTCGAACCCTGCTCGGGCAGGCGGTGGAGATCCACGGGCGCAGTCGGTTAAAGGGGGTTATCGGGGCTCGTCCTCCCCACCTGCTTACCAAACGGGAACGGAAACAGGAGTTAAAGATTGAGGATATGTTTATAGATTTGGGGATGGATCAAGAACAGGCCTGTTCCCGGGCGCGGGTAGGAGATTACGTCTCTTTGGATCAGCCGCTATTGACCATGTCCTCCGGGGATTCGGTATCCGGCAAGGCGCTGGATAACCGCTCGGGGGTGGCTTCACTCTTTGTTTGTGCCTCAGAACTGGCGGAAATCCGCCATTTCTGCCGGATCTATTTTGTGGCTACCGCCCAGGAGGAGGTGGGCGTCCGGGGAGCGATTACCGCTGCTTACGGCCTGGCCCCTGATCTGGCAGTAGCAATAGATGTAACTCATGGCCTGTCGCCGGGCATTGATGAGGGAGAGGGCTTTGCGCTGGGAGAAGGGCCGGTAGTGGGAATAGGCCCCAATTTTCACCCTCGGCTGGTGGAGCGGCTTAAGGAATTGGCCATTAAGCACCGCTTTCCTTACCAGGTAGAACCAATTCCCGGTCCCGCCTCCACAGATTCCCGGGCCCTTCAGATATCCCGGGAGGGGGTCCCCGGTGCTCTTCTTTCTATCCCGCTAAGGTATATGCATTCCTCTGTGGAGATGCTTAATTTAGACGATCTTTTGCTTACCGGCCGCCTGTTGAGCCACTTTGCTCGCAGTATAGGCCCGGATCTAGTGGAGGAGTTAAAATGTATTTAGAGATCATGTCAAACCTACCGGGGGTTTCCGGAAACGAGGGTCAAGTTCGCCGGGCGATCGTAGATATACTAACCGGGGAAAATGCTCCCGATCCCCCTTTAACCATTCACACCGACACCCTGGGCAATTTGCTGATTAATAAACCGGGTCGGCGCCCGGGCCCCGGGGTAATGTTGACCGCCCATATGGACGAGGTGGGGCTGATGGTAACCACGGTAGAAAAAACCGGCCACCTGAAATTCAAACCGGTAGGGGGGATCGACCCCCGGATACTGGTTTCCAAGCCGGTGAAGGTGGGAGCCCGACAGCTGCCGGGAGTAATCGGCTGCAAAGCGATTCATCTGCAGAAGCCGAAGGAACGCAAAAAACCCTACACTTTGGAACAGCTCTATATAGACATTGGAGCCGAAGGAAAGGAGCAGGCCCTGAAGCTGGTAAACCCCGGTGATTACGTTTCCTTTGACGCAACCATGCTTGCTCTGGGCAACGACTGTTTCAGGGGGAAAGCCTTTGATGATCGGGCCGGCTGCGCAGTGCTGCTGGAGTTGCTGATGAAAGATAGCGAGCTGTCCTTTGATGCAGCTTTTACCGTGCAGGAGGAGGTAGGCTCCCGGGGGGCGGTGGTTGCCGCTTATAGTTTGCAACCGGAGCTGGCTGTTGTTATAGAGGGAACCATGGCTTCAGACACCCCGGGAACGGAACCTGATTTTTCGATAACCTCGCTGGGGCATGGGCCGGCACTTAGTTTCATGGACAGCTCATTTATGGCCCATCGCCAAGTTTGGCAGGAACTGGTTACAGTAGCCGAACAGTGTGGCATTCCTTTTCAGCACCGGCGGTTTGCCGGCGGCGGTACCGATGCCGGTGCGGTGGCCTTGTCCCGGGGAGGGGTTAAAACAGTGGTGGTATCAGTACCCTGTCGATATATTCACACCCCCCACAGCCTGTTGAAAGAGAGCGATTTAAAACATACGGCGGCTTTGATTAAGGCCTGGCTTGAATCGCTGCCCACGGGTTCTTCCCCCCCCGGCGGGAGAGGGTTGGGGTGAGGAGGGAACGGGCAACATTTCCGGCAGACTGGAGAATTCACCATCAGTGTTTTGCCCATCTTCCGGGTATTTTTACACCGGATGATATTTGGTGTCGGGGATCGGTAAAATAATCTAATGACGGAGGCAGCATCATGGAGCTACTACTTAACCAACTTACGGAAGCATTTGGCCCTTCGGGGGAAGAAAATCAGGTAGCTTTGCTCATTGAACAGGGAATTAAGGAAAAGGTAGACCGCCTGTACTATGATAACCTGGGCAACCTGGTAGCCGTGCGGGAAGGCCCTTCTCCCCGGGTGGTTATCTCGGCTCATATGGATGAGATTGGGGTAATCGTCACCCATATTGATGATCAAGGATTTGCACGGCTGGCCCCGGTGGGAGGGGTGCTTCCGCACCAGCTGGTGGGTCAGAGGGTAAAATTTAAACAGGGCCTGGTGGGGGCGGTCTATCATGAAAAAATCGAGAATGTTAAGGAGCTGGACTGGCCCAGGCTTTACCTTGATTTGGGGAGTAAAAAACAGGCGGAGGCGGTTAAAATTGGTTGCCTGGCGGTTCTGGATCAACCGTTTGTCAGCCTGGGAGAACGTTATCTGGCTAAGGCCATGGATAATCGGGCAGGGTGTGTGGTGTTGATGGAGACTATTCGTCGGCTCCCTCCGGAGATTCCTCAGGAGCTATGTTTTGTGTTTTCGGTACAGGAAGAGGTGGGTTTGAGGGGAGCCCGCACCGCTGCTTATCATTTGAAACCGGATTTTGGATTGGCGGTAGATGTTACCCGGGTAGGCGACACTCCAAAATCTCCCCTGATGGCAGTAGGGCTGGGCAAAGGAGCGGCGATCAAGGTTAAGGACAGTTCTGTAATCACCCATCCCGCAGTGCGTCGGTTTATGATAGAGACCGCTGAGCGATACCATATCCCCTACCAACTGGAAGTTTTAGAGCGGGGTGGAACCGACGCCGGGGTGATCCACCTCAGCCGGCAGGGGGTTCCCACCGGGGCACTGTCCATTCCCTGCCGTTATGTTCACACCCCTTCGGAGATGGTTGACTCATCAGATCTAAAGGCGGCAGTGGATCTACTGGAAAAACTTTGTGTAGGCTCTTGGCCCTCCTGAGGAGAAGCGGGCTTTTCTTTTTAGCTGCTTAACTATGCCGGTGAGGATGATAACCTGGCGGTAAAATCCGCTAAAGGGTATGGCGGGGGGCTGTTTAATTTCAATCATGCAAATTACCGGTGGCCCCGTGGTGCCGGGAGCAGGCCTTAAATTGCTTGCCGCCCGGTTTTTTATGTCTAATTCTGTAACCGGAGCGGATAATTGTGGATTAATTTAGGTATGTTATTTTAGGGCTTGCCCTGTTATGATATACTGTGAACGTCCCAACTTTATAATATTATTTACTACAAGGAGGTGCGATTGAATAATTGTGAATAAGGAATCAGAAGGTAAAGACAAACGACTTGTTTCTTTACAAAGAGCTGAGCAGCTTAAAAAAACGATCTTGGATTATCAACAAATCCGGGGTAAAATACCTACCGGTTTTAAATATTGGCCTGCAATATTAAACCGCCAAGAAAAAATAAAATCTTATTTTGGAGCAACCGGCGATGAGTGGAAGGATTGGAAATGGCAACTCAGAAACCGTATTTCATCTTCCAGGGAATTGCGGCAGTTTATTCACCTGACTGATCAGGAAATTGAAGAAATTGATTTCGTGGGCACTCACTTTAGCTGGACAATCTCTCCCTACTATCTTAGCCTGATGGATCCCGACAATAAAACAGATCCGATTCGGAGGCAGGCTATCCCTACCATCTATGAATATAACAGCCCCTATGGTGAGGATGACCCCATGGATGAAGAATATACCTCTCCCGCCCCGGCGGTTACTCGCCGTTATCCCGACCGGCTAATAATCAACGTTACCAATGAATGTGCCATGTATTGCCGTCACTGTCAAAGGCGCCGCAACATCACAGATGTCAGCCATGCCACCCCTCGGGATCAGCTGGAGGCGGCATTGAACTATGTTAAAGAAAACAGCGAGATTCGGGACGTGCTTCTTACCGGCGGTGACGGGTTTATGCTTGGTAATAAGCGGATTGCCTGGCTGTTGGAGCAGCTGGATCAAATATCCCATGTGGAAATCAAGCGATTCGGCACCCGTACACCGGTGACCCTTCCCTCCCGTATCGATGACGAGCTCTGTGAAATATTGTCCCGGCATCTTCCGATTTATATCAACACCCAGTTTAATCATCCCCTGGAGATAACCCCGGACGCCGGGGAGGCCTGCTTGAAGCTGGCTCGCACCGGGGCTACCCTGGGAAACCAGGCCGTGTTGCTGAGGGGCGTTAACAATGATCGGTACGTGATGAGGAAGCTTAATCAGGAACTTCTAAAGATAATGGTTCGCCCTTACTATATATTTCATGCCAAACAGGTCAAGGGGACTGCTCACTTTTGGACCAGAGTGGAAGATGGAATGGAAATTATGGAATATCTATGGGGCTATACCTCCGGGCTGGCGATGCCTACCTTTATTGTAAGCGCTCCTCACGGTTACGGGAAGACGCCGCTGCTTCCCACTTACCTGGTAGGGATGGGCCGGGATTATATTAAGCTTCGCACTTGGGAGGATCGGGTTATATATTATGATAACCGGGGATATATGGAAGAACTGGGCAACTCAAAACCATAGGGAGGGATTTTTAGCCGGTTGCTTCCACGGGCAGTGGAGCCCGGACCTGTTTTTGACATGGAAGAGCTTGTGTATTTAAATGCTTTGAATCGTATTTCGATGCTGGGCCCTGTCCGCATAGGCTTGCTCCTCAACTGCTTTGGATCTGCCAGAGGGGCCTGGGAAGCGCCGGAAAAAGAATGGGCCGGGATAACAGGGTTGCAGCATATAATTCCCGGGTTAATTAAAGAACGAAAAGCCATTGAACCGGAAAAAGAATGGCTTCGACTGCAGAGCTCGGGTTTTGATATGTGGGGGCTAAATAGCCCTGATTATCCTGCGCTGCTGAAAACTATCAGCCGTCCTCCTCCGGTACTTTATACCTGCGGCCGCTGGAAGGAAAAGGATCAGCTGGCGATAGCTATAGTGGGCAGCCGCCGCTGTACGCTTTACGGACGGGAGGTAGCTGCCCGCCTGGCCCGGGAACTGGCCGGCCTGGGATTTACTATCATCAGCGGCCTGGCATTGGGGATAGATACCCAAGCTCACCGGGGCGCATTGCAGGCAAACGGACAGACCATAGCGGTGCTGGGATGCGGTTTAAATATTTGCTACCCGTTCAGGAACCGGGATCTGCGAGACCAAATTGCCTCTTCAGGATTGATAATGTCTGAATTTCCGTTGGACACCTCTCCCTTGCCCCAGAATTTTCCTCAACGCAACCGAATTATCAGCGGCCTGTCTTTGGGAACAGTAGTGGTGGAAGCTCCTGAAAAAAGCGGGGCACTGATTACCGCCAATTTTGCACTGGAACAGAACCGGGAGGTATTTGCGGTCCCGGGAAATGTTGACAGCCCTTATAGCCGCGGTTGTCACCGCCTGATTAAAGATGGGGCAAAGCTGGTGGAATCGGTGGCGGATATAATGGATGAACTGGCGGTAGGTCCGGTAAGCCGGGAAACCGTTGAAGAGAAAATGGAGCCGGATTTATCCCCGGGGGAAAGACGTTTGCTTGAGCTGATACCATATCAGCCGCAACATATTGACGAAATCATCCGCTTGAGCGGCCTGCCGGCGGAAGATATCTGGGCATCTCTGTTAAGCCTGGAATTAAAGGGAAGTTTGCGGCAACTACCGGGTAAATATTTTACCAGGGTATAGAAAGGACCCGGTATATGTTATCATATAACCCGCGGAAAGAAACATGTTAATTGGGTGGCGTAAGGAGGGACGCTATGAGTTATCTGGTGATAGTTGAATCCCCATCCAAAGCCCGCACTATCGGGCGGTTCCTGGGGCGAAACTATCAGGTCAAGGCTTCCATGGGGCATTTAATTGATCTTCCCAAGAGCAAATTGGGAATTAACCTGGATCAGGATTTCGATCCCCAATATATTCTAATCCGGGGAAAAGGAAGCATTTTAAAAGAACTGAAGCAGGCTCAAAAAAAATCCAAAAAGGTCTTATTGGCTGCCGACCCTGACCGGGAAGGAGAGGCAATTTGCTGGCATCTGGGCCAGGCATTAAATATCGACCAGGACGAGCACTGCCGGGTGGAATTTAATGAAATCACGAAAACAGCGGTGCTGGAAGCGTTCAAAAACCCCCGGCCCATTGATCATCACCGGGTAGATGCCCAGCAAGCCCGGAGGATACTGGACCGGCTGGTAGGTTACCAGATTAGCCCCCTGTTATGGCGCAAAATCCGTAGCGGGCTTAGTGCAGGGAGGGTACAATCGGTAGCGGTACGGTTTATCTGTGATCGAGAACGTGAGATAGAAGATTTTGTGGAGGAGGAATACTGGACGCTGGAAGCGCTTCTAACCTCCGGCGATCCCAATCCTGCCTTTAAGGCGTTACTGGCCGAGTGTAAAGGCCGGAAGATAGAACTAAAGAACCGGGAAGAGACGGAGGCAATAGTAAAGGCGATCCGGGAGGCGGAGTTTATTGTTGATCAGATCAAAAAAAGTCAACGGCTTCGCCGGCCTTCACCTCCCTTTACTACCAGCAGCCTGCAGCAAGAGGCCTCCACTAAACTGGGGTTTACCGGTCAGAAAACAATGTTTATTGCCCAGCAACTTTACGAGGGGATCAAGCTTAAGGCGGGAGAACAGACAGGCCTGATAACCTATATTAGAACCGACTCGGTAAGGATATCCGCCCAGGCTCAAAATGAAGCTCGCCGGCTTATCCAAGAAAAATATGGAGAAGAGTATCTTCCTCCTAAGGCCCCGGCATATCGTTCCCGTAAGGGAGCCCAGGAGGCCCACGAGGCCATCCGGCCTACCTCGGTCTTTAGGGAACCGCCGGCGGTTGAGTCCTATTTGACCCGGGATCAGCTTCGCCTGTACCGGTTAATCTGGAACCGTTTTACAGCCAGCCAGATGGCGGAGGCCCGTTTTGATCGGGTAAGCGTGCGTATTTCTGCCGGCGATTATACCTTTAAGGCTACCGGCAGCAAGCTTAATTTCCCCGGGTTCCTGGTGCTGTTGCCGGAAACGGATAAAGAAGAGCCTAAAGAACTGCCTTCTTTAACCGAAGGGCAAGTTTTAACCTTGCTGGAATTTCAACCGCTGCAGCACTTTACCCAGCCTCCTCCCCGTTACAGCGAGGCGACATTAATTAAGGCTCTGGAGGAAAAAGGCATCGGTCGCCCCAGCACCTATGCCCCGATTATCGGAACCATTCAGACCCGGGGGTACGTGATCAGGCAACAAAAGGTATTTTCCCCCACCGAGTTGGGGGTAATTGTAGTTGACCTGATGAAGGAATATTTTCCCGAAATTATCGATGTTGATTTTACTGCAGAGATGGAAGAGCGACTGGATCAAATAGAAGAGGGCAATCTGGATCGGATTAAAGTACTGGCTGATTTTTACCGGCCTTTTGAACAGCGTCTAAAAGTAGCGGATCAGGAAATTGAAAAAGTGGAACTGGTTCCCGAAGAAAGCACTGAAACCTGCCCTCAATGCGGGAAAAGGCTGATCTACAAGCACGGCCGGTTTGGGCGTTTCCTGGCCTGCCCGGGATTTCCGGATTGCCGCTACACTAAAAATATCAACCGGGAAACCGGGGTCCGCTGTCCTCTCGATGGAGGACAACTGGTAGAGCGGCGTAGTAAAAAAGGACGGATTTTTTACGGCTGTGACAACTACCCCCGGTGCCGGTTTGCAGTGTGGGATAAACCTCTACCCGAAAAATGCCCGCTTTGTGGCAGCCTGGTGGTGCAAAGTGTTTCCCGGAAAAACCCCGTCAAGCGGTGCTCTAAAAAAGAATGCACTTATTCTGAGCCCCTTGCTGCCGAACCGGCCCGGAAAAGCTAAACTGCCCTGTTGGTGACAGCCAATTTTGACAGTAAAGGCAGTTTCCCATTAAAGCCGGAATTTTTTTAAAAAACTTTGTTAGAACTCTTGCATTACTGAATTGAATATGCTAATATTTGCAGGGGATGCCGTTGGAACAGCGGGTGAAGAAATTTTTATATTATTTAAAGGCGGAAAAAAATGCTTCCCTTTTAACCCTTCAGGCATACCGCTATGATCTCAGCCAGCTTCAACAGTGGCGATCAAAAAACAACCGAACTTCGGAAATTAACCACCTGGAGCTACGTCATTATTTGGCGTGGTTACAAGAGGGTGGATACAGCCGGAGCTCCATAGCCCGGAAGCTTTCTGCTATACGTTCATTTCTACGATATACGCAAAGGGAGGGTTGCTTTACGGGAGGGGGTTGGAACAAGATATTGACCCCCCGCCAGGAAAAAAAATTACCCAAATTTTTATATTATCAGCAGGTTGAAGCCTTATTAGAGGCGCCTGATTGCGGCACGCTGCTCGGCTTTCGTGACCGAACTATTTTAGAACTGCTATATTCTTGCGGAATCAGGGTAAGCGAGCTAGCGTCGATGAACATTCATTCATACCAGGGTGAAGAGCGGCTGCTAAAGGTTACGGGTAAGGGTAGTAAAGAACGCATTTTGCCTGTCGGAAGGATAGCAGGGAAATATTTAAATGAATATCTCTTCCGGATAAGACCGCGGTTATTAGACCCTAAAGCAGACGACCACGGTTTTTTCTTTTTAAACCGCTTGGGAGGCCCTTTGAGCGACCGGGGGGTAAGGCTGTTGTTTGCCAAATATATTCGCAAGGTATGTTCTGCCGTAGGGGCCACCCCTCATTCCCTGCGCCATTCGTTTGCCACCCATTTGCTGGAGAGGGGTGCCGATATCCGGGTAGTCCAGGAATTGCTGGGGCATGTCAGTATTTCCACCACCCAAATCTATACTCACCTCACCAAGGAGCGGATACGGGAGATTTACCGGTCAACCCACCCCCGGGCATAAATGCAAAAGGATGATAATAGTGAATCAATTTATGGGCACAACTATTATAGCTGTAAAAAAAGGCGGGCAGTTGGCGATTGCCGGAGACGGCCAGGTCACTTTTGGGAACAACACGGTGATCAAACATGGGGCCCGGAAAGTACGGCGCCTTTATGAAGGGAAAATACTTACCGGTTACGCGGGCTCGGTGGCCGATGCCTTAACTTTATGCGAAAAATTTGAAGACAGCCTGGCCAACTACCAGGGTAACATATTACGGGCAGCAGTGGAGCTGGCCAAGGAGTGGAGAACGGACCGGGTGTTAAGGAGATTGGAGGCTCTTCTGTTAGCGGCAAATAAAGAAACACTGCTGATTATTTCCGGAACAGGGGAGGTTATTGAACCGGACGATGATATTGCCGCAGTGGGCTCCGGAGCCCCTTATGCCCTAGCGGCTGCCAAGGCCCTGGTAAGAAATACCGGGCTTTCACCGGCGGAGATCGTCAAACAAGCGCTGGTTATTGCTGCCGAAATATGTGTTTATACCAATGATCGTATAGTGGTGGAAGAGTTGTAAATGCTGATGATGAAAGCTGGGAAAGAGATGCTCACCGAGGGATTAACTCCACGAGAGATTGTAAGGGAACTGGATCGCTATATTATCGGGCAGGATGAGGCCAAGCGTAGTGTGGCGGTAGCTTTACGTAACCGTTACCGGAGAAAAAAGTTATCTCCGGAAATGCAAGAAGAGGTTATCCCTAAAAACATCCTGATGATCGGTTCTACCGGGGTGGGCAAGACAGAGATTGCCCGGCGGTTGGCCAGGTTGGTAAATGCTCCATTTGTCAAGGTGGAGGCCACCAAGTTTACGGAGGTAGGGTACGTGGGCCGCGATGTGGAGGGAATGGTGCGGGATCTTCTGGAGACCTCCATCCGGGCGGTTCAGCACGAGCGGATGCAGAGCGTAGAAGGCCGGGCTGCCGGGCTGGCCGAAGATCGCTTACTGGATTTGCTGGCTCCTCTCCCCAAAAGACGCCGCCGTTCGGGCAACCCGCTTAGTTTTTTATTTCCGGCAACCCCGGCGGCTGAGGAAAATGTTCCCAATGAGGAACAATTTCTGGAACGGCTGGCTAAGGCAAACCAGGACAGGCTGGAGTACAAAGACCGCCTTTCCCGGGGAGAACTGGAGGATCTGCCGATAGAGATAGAGGTGGAGGAGCGCCGGCCGCAGGTACTGGAGATTTTTTCCGGGCAAGGGATGGAAGAAATGGGGATCAACCTTCAGGATTTCCTAGGTAACATGATTCCTTCCCGCAAGAAAAAGCAAAAAACCAGTGTTAAGGAGGCCCGCCGGATCCTCAGGCAAGAAGAGGCGCAAAAGCTAATTGATATGGATCAGGTTATTTCGGAGGCTATCCAAAGGGCCGAACAACTGGGTATAATATTTATTGATGAACTGGACAAAATTGCCGGTAAAGGTAGTTATGGCTCCAGTCTTGATGTATCGCGGGAAGGGGTTCAAAGGGATATACTACCGATAGTCGAGGGATCTACAGTGGTAACCAAATATGGCGCGGTAAAGACCGATCACATTTTATTTATCGCTGCCGGCGCATTTCATATGACCAAGCCTTCGGATTTAATCCCGGAGTTGCAAGGGCGTTTTCCGATAAGGGTGGAGCTAAAAAGTTTAACGGAGGAGGATTTCAAGCGCATTTTAACCGAGCCCCATAACGCCTTAATTAAGCAATATACAGCACTACTTGAAACAGAAGGGGTGAAAATACAATTTACTGACGAAGCAATAAACGAACTGGCCAGAACTGCCTGTAGTCTAAACCAGGAGATGGAAAACATCGGTGCCAGGCGGCTACATACCATCATGGAAAAATTGCTAGAAGACCTGTCTTTTGAGCTTCCAGGGCTGGCTGACCAGAAAATAATAATAAACCAACAGTATGTTCAGAATAAATTGCATGAGATTGTTAAAAATAAAGATTTAAGTAAATATATTCTATAGAAAGTTAAAAGAAAGCAGGTGAAAGTTGATATGGTTACTTCTCCTCTTCTTGAGAAGACCCGTCGCATCAACAAAATTCTTCAGAAAACCGCAGGCCAGTATGTAGATTTTAAAGAGGTAGCCGAAGTATTAAAGAATGTAATCCACGCCAATATATACATTGCTGACCGACATGGAGAGATTTTAGGCTACGGGTTGGTTGACGAGTTTGAATGTGAGCTGATGGTGGATCATGTACTGCAAAACGGCCGGTTTCCCGAATACTACAACGATTTTCTGTTAAGAAGCGAAGAACCGCGGGTAAACCTGCCCCAGAAATCCAACGATTGTGTGTTTATTAAAACTGAAAGCTGCCTGTTCACCAACAAGATTACCACGGTAATCCCGATTATAGGTGGAGGAAAGCGATTGGGAACCTTAGTGGTGGCCCGGTTCGATGAACTGTTTGATGCCGACGACATGATCCTGGCCGAGGTATCGGCTACGGTGGTAGGCATGGAAATTTTGCGATCCAAGGCAGAAAAGATCGAAGAAGAGGCCCGGAGCAAAGCCGTGGTCCAGTTGGCCATTGCCACCCTTTCCTACTCGGAGTTGGAGGCGGTGGAACACATTTTTGAAGAGCTTGGCGGGGATGAAGGGTTGCTGGTGGCCAGCAAGATCGCCGATCAATTGGGGATTACCCGCTCGGTTATTGTTAATGCTCTTCGGAAATTTGAGAGCGCCGGGGTTATAGAATCTCGCTCTCTGGGGATGAAGGGAACTTACATCAAGGTTCTTAATCCCTACCTGTTGGAGCACCTGGCCAAGAAATCAAAAAGTTTCTAGTCATTAGAACATCAGTTGCCAATAAACAGATTGGGCTGCCGAAAAGGCTGCCCAATCTGTTTAAGTGCGCCCAGCATGGGCGCAGTCTAACAGGTGCAAGTCCTGAGTGCGGGTATAGCTTAAGGCAAGGGTGTCCACCGCGAGGTGGAATCTGAAGGAAGCCGGCGGCAAACTTC
>CAYXBB010000011.1:0-47425 GCA_964463285.1 uncultured Syntrophomonadaceae bacterium
CGGGACTTCAATTCCCGCAGCCATTTGAAAGCCTCCTTTGATTCCCTGCCGGGTTATTGCCGCCAACATCCTAATTATAGCTGAATCATGTCTTCCCATGCAAGAAATTCGGCGATTAGCATAAAATCAAAAAACGTAACTGTTAGCGATCCGGGTTTTTATTAAATACGAGCTCCGATACGGCCCGCCGGTAAGAAATGCTGATCTTTTCTTCTCAAGTACAAGTAGCTATGATATAATATTTTTGGGTTTTCATTTGTGAGCAGGAGGGTTTATGTATGCATGGTGGCTGTGTATTTTGCAAAATTGCCAACCGAGAGCTAAGTGCCGAGATAGTCTATGAAGAAGATGATATTCTAGCCTTCAAAGACATTTCCCCTGCCGCCCCGGTTCATTTGCTGATCATACCCCGGAAGCATATTCCCACCCTTTTGGATCTGGATGAAAGTGATACAAAGTTGATAGGCCGTCTTCATTTGGTAGCTGCCGATCTGGCCCGGGCATTTAACTTGGATAACCGGGGGTTCAGGGTGATCTTTAACTGTGGACCCGATGCCGGACAGGCTGTATATCATTTACACCTTCACCTTTTGGGAGGCAGACCAATGAAAGAACTTATCGCAAAGGAATCGCTTTAAAAAATGCAATGCTTTCGGGTAGTGGGCTCTATGGAGAGGGGGGAAGCTTTTTGGCAGAGGTTAAAATAGGCAAAAACGAAACCTTGGATAAAGCGTTAAAAAGGTTTAAAAAACAGTGCGCCCGTACCGGGATACTCTCTGAAATACGCCGGAGAGAACATTACGAAAAACCAAGTGTTCGCCGGAAAAAAAAGGCTAAAGCCGCGAGAAAGAAGAGGCGGTTTTACTAAATATGGTTTTGATAAAAAAGGTTATATCTGACTAAGGTGAGTGGGGATCCCTGTAGTTTTTCGGACTGGATTTAAATAAAAACGGAAAGAATACCACTCACCTATTGGCTAAAAGTTTATACAACCCGGGTTGCTCCGGGTTTTTTGTTGCGTTCGGTGCGGGTGACTTCTTTGTGTAGGAATACCGCTTAAAAATATTAAAGATAAAAAGGAACCTCAGCCACCTTTTTCGTTCAGGCTGAGGTTCCTTTTTTACTAGAAATCATGAGGCCTAAGCTTTATTACGGAGCATTTTTAAACCGCTAGGCGTCTTGTTCGTATATTGAAAGGGTTTTGGAATTCTTTACAGCTTGATACAAGGCACAAATTACTACCTGACTAATAAATGCCGCCAGCCATCCATAAAGAGGTGGGATACCTATCCCGGCATTGGTATAATACCATACTACTATGGCACCAATAATCCATGAAATATAACTTGTATACCTTATACTTGGCAAAATCTTTTTCATGGTTTCCTTATTCACAGTTTCTTCCACCGATGGATATTTTCCTCTATTGATTACAAAGTAATCGGCAGCAATAACCCCTGCAAGAGGTATAAGGATGGTGCTCATAATACCCAGCCAGGGAATAAGAAACTCGTACGATTTTAACAGAGCCAGAATCATAGCAGCTCCGGCTGCTATTAAGGTAGTGGTGACTCTTTTTAATTTAAAAACGTTACTAAAGGCCAGGGAAACCGCGTAGTAATCATTATCAGTTGTAGTCCATGTTAAAAGAAATACCGCGATAGCGCCGGGAATAATCATATTCACGCTTCCGAAAAGCCCCTCTATCGTAAAATTCCCGACAGCTAAACCGGCAATTCCACTAACACCCATCAGGTATACAAGCCCAACCAAAAAAGCCAACAGACCGGAAAACACTGAAGTAGCCATGGAGCGGCAAAACCGCTGAATATCTAAAGAGCCCACACCGGCCCCATGGGCAAATGTGCCTACTATGGCAGTTATTCCGGCTGCTTTGGTCATTGTTCCAGCCCGTTCCATGGCCGCTACTGCTTCCATTCCTCCGGCATTTTTTACCGCAATTCCACATGCTATCCCAATGATAATAGCAATCGCGGGAACCGAAACGTAAGATAAAATCCTCATGAAATTAAAACCGCCGAGCGCTGTAATAACATAAATACAGACGGTTACAATAACCACCAGCGGGTAGGGTACGTTCAGTAAAGTTGAAATCATGATAGCACCGGTAGCCAGGGTTATACTATCCCATCCCAATGATGAGAGCCCTGACAAAATAGACGGAAATGTCATCCCCGCATAACCAAAAAGAGGCCTGGTTATCAATCCAAAAGTAGATCCCTGTCTCTGACCTATGGTTCCTGATATTGCAGAAATGCAGCCGAGGATTAGACCGCTGGTTATCAACACCTGTAAATAGCTGCTCATGTTAAATTCTGCTGCAATCGATATGCTAACCAATATTCCGCCGGGGAAGAATGCAAACCCAAACCAAATAAATAGGGTGTCGGACAGGGATCGACGTCCTTCTTTGGGCACTGTTTCCAGAACATAATCTTCTTTAGCGAACGATAAAAACTTCAATAGATACACTCCCCCTCAAAAGTGATATTACAACTTAGCTACAAAACATCTCAGTAATTCCTATTCTGTGTTCATGGTATTTCGGGAAACCAGACCAAAATTATAATTATTGTGACAGGTTTTTGATCACCTCCAACCAACCGGTAATTTACCCTAACCGCTGATTTTCCCCATATTAGCAGATGTAAATCGTACTGCCGGGTGGGGATCATTGGCTCCCAACATAATTACTTGCGATGTAAAAATCCAGTGGTTATTATTTTAATTAACCATACTAACCAATAAAAATCGGTTAAAATTTTTGTCAACACTGTTGATAATTCCTTATTTCCGATATCTCTACCTTTGTAACATATAACAAGCCCGATATATTTTATTTATCTAAAATTACATATACTGGCGCAGAACAGTTGCCAACCAAATCAGTGAGGGGAGATCGGGGGATGGTAATATTTTTATTTTAATGTTTAAGAAAAGCCGAAGGAATTTAATCGAATACCCGGGGGCGTCAGCAATGTTTTACCGGGCGCTCACCGGCCAGGCGATTATGCTTAGTGGTGGAAAATGTGGGTGTGGGTAACCTCCCGGCACAATCGGAGGCCTGGTAAGTTAAAGGAGAGGGGTTTTAGCCGATGGTTCAAAGGAGAGATTCCAAACTGGTCATTGGCAATAAAAGGGAAAACTAGTAGTATTGGTATAAATTAAAATTGGCAGCCGTAACTCAGCTGTTATCATAGAATAACATCAAAGCCAGCTCCATTGAAAGCCGCTGCATTTGATCTGAAAGATCAATATCAAACAGGGTTTTAATTCGCTCTAAGCGGTAAGCGATTGTATTGTAGTGGACATTTAGATGCTGTGCCGTGCGTTTAATACTGCAGTTGTGATCCATGTGTACTTTAAGGGTCTCTATATAGTTGGTATTATATTTATTATCGTATTCTTTTAATTTGCAAATGGTATCTTTGATAAAATCATCCACTTCATCTTGATTTTGTATTAAACTCAATAATCGCCAAATACCAAGCTTATTAAAATGAACAATATTTATTGGATTGATATTCGTCTGTTTGTGATGTGTCTGTCTGTAAATTTTTAAGGCTTTACAGGCTTCATTGTAACTAAGGGGTAACCCTTCTTTTGACTGATAAATTCTACCTACTCCGATGTCAAAACTGAAATGATTAAGCAAAAGGGATGATTTTATAGAATTGGATATTTTGTTAAGCAGATCTTTTAAAAATTCATCTTTAGCCGAAGGGGTTGTGCAGATAATCACAATGTGATCAGATTTTTCGGCCACTATTAGTTCCGGAAAAATTTTTTTTATAAGTTGGCACAGGTAATAACGCGGTTTATTCAAATATTCCACAGTTTGCGACTGGGTTCCGGCATGTTCATTTTCATTATTGTAAGAACGGATCACAAAGACACAGAAAGGTGGTTTAAGATCCCATCCGAATAGCTTGGCGCGTTCTTCTACTTGTTCTGATGCATGGTTGCTGGGTTCAAGCAACTGATCCATAACAATGCTTTTATACCTTGTTTCAATGCCGATTACCGCGTAGGATTTCATTATTTCATAAGCAATAATACTAATAGAACGCTCCAGCGCTATGGTTGCCAGGCGTGAAAGGGGGGCAATTTCCCAGACGGTAATTAAACCAAGTTCTTCCTTTCCTGCTATAATCGGAAAAATGATTTGCTGGATCTTTTTGCCTTTCCAGTTAATCAATTGTTTTTTGATCTTGTGGTTTTCTCCATATGAATTAAATGATGCCTTGTCTGATATACTTTCCCCATTATTAATTAAATCGTTTATGCTTTCATTATCCGGGATATTAATTGTTATATCCAGGGTATCAACTCTAATAGAAAGCGGGTTTTTTACCAGTTCATAAAGCGTTTTCCCGAAATAGTACAGTCCGTTTGTGCTAAAAGTTGCCTTCATTAAAACGTCATGCATCTTTTCAGAAAGGTTGAAATATCTGGTCTGCCTTTCACAGATTGCATAGGTTACCGGCATTATTAGATCACTTAAAGATACGTGATATGGAATCCGAATCAAGGGAAATTTTAACTCGTTGGCTAAAAAGATCATTTCATCTGGAATATGCTCTAGAAATCTTCCGGGTTTTATTCCCAGGGCCGCAAGGCCTTTTTCGGCTATTGAAGGGATAATATTGTGCAGTGCCACCGGGTTATTGGCAATAGCAAAAGCGGTGGTTAGAAGAAGCTCATCTTTTTTTACCCAGTTAATAAAATCCGGCGCCTCCATAACTGTTACAGCTTTGATTATGCGATCGGCTCCGCCTCTTCCGGCAATTAACAACACATCATTCGGCAGAGTTTTTGATTCAAATAGGTCATGCACGGAAATTCCAAAATCTGCGTTGTAGATGTCAGGTTTTAATTTATTTTTGGGGGTCATAATTTCTGTTCCTTGCCTAGTCATTTATATTTGCTATCAAAATTATAATAACAAACGCAAACCGGTTTGTAAAATAATACAAGAGATATGCTGGGTCGGTTGGGGGGGATACCGGGTAGATATTTGATTTCTACCCCATGAATTTGTATAAGGCCCATATTTTTAAAAAATAGGTGGTAGGTTATTGCCCCTTGTTAATTGCTTCGATATTTTCAATCGACTGTGCAAAATCCGCAATCGCCTCATATGCCCGTGATCCCATGTGGGTGGCCACGAAATCAATTTTTACTCTATCCGGATTATATTTTAAAGAAATAAGTGTTTTTTTGATCTGCTTAACTCGGGATTCGGCATGTAAATTACCGTTTAAATGCTGGCAGTTTTCCCGATGGCAGGCCAGGATCAAAACGCCGGAAAATCCTGCGATAAAAGCATCCAGTATTGAGACTTGAGAAACGTAGGCCGCACAAGGCAAACTGACCAGGTGCAGGTTATCGGGTAATAATCTTTCCGGGCCGGAAAAACAGGTCAACGCTTCGGCGGCGGAATTTTCACACATGAAAACCAGGATCTTTGGTTTGGGCGGTTCATCATTGCAGGATTTCCCAATAAGTTTACCGTTGTCAGAAATAAGATGTTGAAAAGAAAGCCGATCATAATTTAACCTGGTAATCGCCCCGGCAGGGCACATTGTAGAGCAAATACCACAGGCTGTACATGATATGGCGGAGAAAAAAAGCTTGTTCCCGTCAAGGCTTATTGCCCCATGGGGACAGTTCCTCAAGCAGGACAGGCACAGAGAACAGGATTCAGGTCTATAATTTACCCTGTCGGGATAATAATCAATCAGCCCCGGGCCCAGAAGATTATTAATCTCTGCCGCAGCAGAATCCCCGTGTTCCTCTTGCTCCGCGGAAGATATATCTTTTCTGCTGTTGCCAAAAACAAATATGCCCCGCACATTGGAAGAAGTAGTATGGTAGTTAATGTTGTCGGACATTACCAGGCCGTCGGGACCCAGGGGAATCTTTAAAAGTCTGCTCAATCGCTCGGTTGTAGCCGGCAGCCGGATGAAATCTTCAGTAATAAGCAGCGCAGTCTGAATTTGCCATTTTAGGGGGTGATTCAAGGTGGCGTCATCATCTTCGCAGCTAGTCAGCAGTTCGTTGCCCTTTATTTTAAATTCCGGTTTTTGTTTATACCTGATAAATTTTACTCCTGCTATACGAGCCTGGCGGTACAGCTCTTCAGCGCCGTAATCAGCCACATGCATCTGTTTGAATAAAAAAACCACCGGAATATTTGATTTTGCCAGTTGAAGTGCGGTAGCAAGCGCACTGCCGGTATGATGGGCCGAGTTTCCCGGCCGGCTGATGCCAAATGCAAACACTATGTTTTTTTCATGATCACAGCGCCGTTTTATCCACGATGTTCCCTCTTCTGTTTTTATCAAGCTATTTAGTTCTTGGAGGGTAATTGCACATTTTTCCCGTTCGGTGAACACCGGGCTATTTTGTACGGTTACGCAATCTTCTGCAAAGGCCAAGGCGCTTGCCCGGATAGTTTGGATTGATGAATCAGGCAGCCTTATCGCAAATGTAAAATTACCGGTCTCCCCGGTTACAGAAATAATGTCCTGGTATTTCTGATCCGATTCTATTTTTGAAAGTTTCTTGATTAGGTTCAAGGAGGGTAGTATTCTAACTATTTCATAGTTCATTTTGAGCATTGCGGTAGTGCATACGTCGGCTGCCCTGGAATCTCCAATAATTGAAACAGAATGATCAATTTTCCGGGAGCATAGTTGTTCAGCCCGGGCGTGAGTAGCCCATTGCATAAAACCCGGCAAACTGTTTAGGATCAACTGGGTTGTCAGATTTTGATTGCCGTTGCCGTATTGAATGTAATCGCGAATGTTGAATATATAAAATGGGATCTCCGGCTTGAAATTTTTTCGTTTCAATGTTGCCTGAAATTCGTTGCAGGCCAGTAAAATTACCTGTTGGTAGTCGGAGGTTTTAATTTCATTTAGAAAACGGTAACAAGCCTCCGGAGAACAAAGCCTGTCCCGGGAGATTAGATGCTTATTGGCCCGGCCGGCCAGGGTTTGAATTTTATCCAGGTTGACATGACGAGCCAGGGTTTCGTTACAATTACATATGACGCATGCGGTAGTCATTTTGCCCTCTCTTTATTTTCCATAGTTTTCTTGAACTTATGTGCGCCTTATTTGGCCCGTGGACGGCCTCTTATGGCGATGGTAAACTTGGTTTTTTTCCCTTCGCCCAGGCGATTGCCCTGCCGGCGGTGGAACTTGCATGGCATATAGATTCTTCGATATCCATGGGACGTATAGCAGTACCAGTTGCAAATATGCCCGGCGGAAGCTCATTAGTACTGACAAAACCATCTTTATTTACTGTAAGTCTAGATTCTTCAATTATATTTTCACTGATATCCGCAACCGGAATCCCACTACACAGCACAACCAGCGAAAATATATCACTTTTCATTTCGCCTTCGTGACGATCCTCGTAAGAGAGCCTTACATCACCATCGGGTAGTTCCTCAATTTCAGCGGGCAGGCTTCTTATGTTAATTATTCCCGGTCCAGAGGCGGCCTGATAAACTCGCTCTCCATCACGGCCCAAGGGTTGCAGATCCAAATAGAAGCGAGTAATTTCCACTTCCGGATAGTAATGTCTGAGCATGTTTATCAGCCGCGTAGTATAACCACAGCATACCCGGGAGCAGTTTATATGGTCTCTTACACTGCGACTACCTACACATTGTAAGAAGGCCAGCTTTTCAGGAACTGTATTGTCGGAAGGCCTAGTCAATTTATTGGAAATTAATTGTTTGCTTAAATCTGCGGCTGCAACTACATTTTTAACTCGGCCGAATCGGTACTGCTTTTTGCTGTGCAGATCGAATGGTTCAAACCCGGTGGCAAAGACGATAGATTTGGTGTGTGCCACTTCAGTTACATCTTGCTCGGTTATTGATATTGCGCCAAAAGGACATATATTCGCACAGCGATTGCAATGTTCTGCTCCATTGTTAAGGCATAAGTGCGGATCTATGGTGTACCCTTTAAACAATGGGCCGGCGGTTGCCGGGCCGATAGCGGGATTTTCTTTAAGCGGGCATTTTTGGCTGCAGGCTCCGCAACCGATACATAGGTTAGGATTAACCCATAATTTATTTCTGTTAATAGTAATATGGTATCCGTCTCCAACCGGAGCATATTTTTTAACGGTAGCCAAGGTTTGCAATTCGATCAAGGGTTGTTGTTTCAACTCCCGGATGAGTGGGTAAACATAACAAGCTCCACATTTCAAACAGTGATCCGTTGCCTGGCAGCAGATAGATATAGCCTTGCCTCCCGGAAAGCTGCTTTTTTCCAGGATCAACACCTTTAATCCTGCTTTGCTGAGTTTTATTGCCGTTGTCAAACCGGCAATTCCGCCGCCGACAACGATGCAATCATACCTGGAGGTAGCAATTTGTTTCATTTCCAGTTTATTCACCGACCTGTTTCCTGGGACAGTCCCATTTGGCTGGCCGCTGTTTTAAAACAAACCATTGGCGGTCTGACAGTTCCGGCTCCAATTTGCCCGATTCCGGCTTTTTTGTGAGCGATACCGGTGTTGATAATCGGTAAAATACCGGTATCAAGAACTTTTCGGATATCTATACCCAGTGGAGTCCCCCGGTAACCTAACAATGGAATCTTGTAAAGAGAATGTTCAGCAACGGTAATTTTGTACATATCCAATGTATAATTTATGGCATCCTGAACTTCCAAACCTATAAAGCTACAAATTCCAGGAGCGGCGGCCATGGCGAAGCCCCCGATGCCTGCGGCCTCTGAAATATAAGAATCCCCCATGACGGTACTGGCATCTTCTTTACTGAAACCCTTAAAATAATTGCCCTCCGCATATCCTATCGGTCCCAATATCCACTGATTACCCAGGCCGGCAACTTTTATTCCCAGGTTAACCCCGTTGGTAGCCATACAGGTGACAATTGTGCTACTAGGAATATCAACCACCGGATCCATGGTGGCCTTGCTTATTCCCATAGAAAGGTTCAGGAAAAAATGATCATTGCCATCCATAAAAGAAAGAGCTTCTGCAATATCCTCACGAGAAAAATCAGTTTTAACCAGCCACGGAGCTATATTGCGGATAAACAGGCCGGTTGAAGCCTTGTTGCGATTGTGGCACTCGTCTCCCCGTTGTATACCCCGAGACATCAAGGCTGTAACATTGATCGGGCCACTTAGCGCAATTGCTTCCTTTAACATTGGTCCAAGTACCCGCTCTATCCATTTCAACCTTTTTATTACACTTTGATCATTTGCACCAAAACGCAGTGTTTTACCCAGTCCCTCATTGATTGTAACAAAAGATTTGTTTTTGAAAGCCTGATTTTCATAAACCAATACCGGCATTGAGGGAGAAATAATTCCGGCCATCGGTCCCAAAGCCGAGTGGCTGTGGGCAGAAGAAAATTCAACAGCTCCGGAATCGGCCAACTGGCGCGCTTTTTCTAAATTTGGCGCCCAACCTTCGTAGACCAGGGCGCCACAGATTGCACTTTGCATTGTTTCACGCATATCCGCCCAATCCAGCGGAGGGCCGCTGTGAAGAATACATTTCCCTTTTAGAAAGGGGATCTCCTTATTTGCTACACTTACATCGGTCAGGAATACCTTCGACCTCAGGATCCTGTCAATTACTTCCCCATTGGCTTTTTCGATTTTTTCAATGGAACCCAATTTCCCCAATTCCTTTCCTCATTAAGAAATAATGTTATTATTCCAGCACGGCAATGCCGTTGATTTCGATAAGAATCTCATCCATGCAGAGCCTGTTAATCTCAACAATAGTGCTTGCCGGCGGATTGCTTGCAAAATATTCTTTCCGGACCCGGGCGAAATCCGACCGGTTTTTCATATCGGTAACAAATACGGTAATGCTGGCCAGATCTTTTACTGTTGCCCCACCGGCCTCAAGCATTGCCATCAAATTGTCCAGGCTCTGTTTTGCCTGCAGACAGAAATCATCCTTGCCGACCAACTCTCCTTTAGCGTCAAGGGCAATCTGCCCTGAAACAAATAACATATTACCCCTTCGCGTGGCCTGTGACCAGGTGCCATCCGTGGAGGCGACTTTATCGGTGACCAAAATACGCTTCATCTACATAAACCACCTTTCCCAAACAAATTGATTTACCCTTTTAATGAAATTATTTTTGCTAAGTGCTTATTACGACTAGCACGGATTAAGTGCCTTGCAAATTAATTTCAATGTTCCATATAAATATTTGGGAAATACAACAAGGTAACCACAAAACAAAACCGGTATAAGAATATCCGGAGGAGTTTTTCAGAAATTTTCAGGGGAGATGTATCTTGGAATATATTATATAAATATAGCCATATGCTTGTGATGGTTTACAAAGGGGGATTAAGCCGCCGCGTTTAAGTTCTTAACCGGTAAGCGTGGTAAGGGGCATTTTGTTCGGGCTGGGGCTTGTGTAGATAAGCCTGGCAAAAAATTTAGGTAATCAATAATCTGAGGGGGTTGAAAAGATGGCAAGGGAAAAACATTGGCTGGATGACCCGGATGTCCAGGTAATTAAAACCACCTGCGGCACCTGTCACTGTGAATGCGGTTGCCTGGCCTACGTAAAGGATGGGAAGATAATTCATATTGAAGGCGATCCGGATCATATCCAGAATGAAGGAGCCTTCTGTCCCAAGGGTTTCGGATTTTTGGAACAGCAGTATCATCCGGACCGTCTGCTTTATCCGTTGAAAAGAGTGGGTCCCCGGGGCGGGGGCAAATGGGAGCGTATCACTTGGAAACAGGCAATTTCTGAAATTTCCACCAAAATAAAAGAATTAAAAGCCGAGTATGGTCCTACTTCAATTGCCTGGGGAATCGGAGATGGCGATCGGGATAACAATTTATGCAACCTGGCCTGGCTGTTTGGGATTGGCAGTCCTCATCAATTTGGTGATGATGCCTGTTATTGTTTGCGTCCGGCTACCATTGCAGATAAGGCTACCTGGGGGCAAAGCAATACCTGGGAAGTTGGGCCGGATTTTGTAAACACCAAATTGGCTATCTGCTGGGGTGGAAACCCGGTGGAATCACATCTTTGCTCAAAGGGAAGGGAAATTTTTAGGGGATATGATAGGGGCGCCCGGGTGATGGTTATCGATCCCCGGTTAACAAAAACTGCCTCCCTTGCCGATCTGTGGTTGCAAATTAGGCCGGCCACAGATGCTGCGCTTGCCTTGGGGATGGCCAACTTCATCATTAAACACGAGCTTTACAATAAGAAATTTGTTGCGGAGCACACGGTGGGCTTTGAGGAATACAAGAAAAGAGTTAGGGAATATCCTTTAGAAAAGGTGTCGGAAATCACCTGGCTTCCTGTGGAAAAAATTAAACAGGCCGCTATCATGATGGCCAAGTATCGCCCGGCAGCGCTTTATCACCGGATGGGCACGAACATGAATACAAACAATGTACAAAACCTGAGGGCGGTTGACTGCCTGCATGCCCTCTTTGGAGATATCGATATACCGGGAGGCAACTTGTTGCCGTCACCGTCACCGTTCCCACGGCCGGCAAGTTTTTATTCCATTCAGTCGGTAAAGGGCGATCACGGGGGAGCGCCTCCTCGGGAAATTGCTCTTCAACGTCCGGGAGCGAGGGAATTTCCCATAAACTTCGATCCGGATTCTCCGGTATCCTGGAGGTTGGACATGCATCCGCACATGGGGTTGGACTATTTTCTAGATGGGCGGATTAAAGCAGTCGTGTTTTCAATGGACCCGGTAATGGGTCTGCAGAATTCCCATAAGGTATTCAAAGCAATCAATGCGTTGGAACTGTCTGTAGTTATGGACCATTTCATGTCACCGACTGCGCAAATATCCGATTACGTCCTGCCAATAGCCACCTGGCTGGAAAGGGATTGGGCCCATGACACCCACTATATTAACTATGTGGGTCTTGGCCAGAAAGTGGTTGATCCTCCCGGGGAAGCGCTCGATGAACGGGATGTCGGCGGGCGATTGGCCCGGGCGCTGGATGCCAAGACCTTTATAGATGTATCAAGCGTGGAAGCCTATAATGACTGGCGCTTAAAACCTATGGGGATAACATTTGATGACTTGAAAGAGAAAGAAATAATTGGTCCCTGGGAAATGAAATATAAAAAATATGAGGAGATTGGTTTCCAGACTGATTCCTGGAAGGTGGAATTTGCTTCTTCTTTGTTTAAGAAATACGGTTATGATCCCCTCCCCTCATATTCACCGCCCCACGACAGCTTGGAATCTGAACATGCCAAGGAATATCCGATGGTGTTTATTTCAGGGTGCAGGAATGTTCAGTATATGCATAGTGCACACCGTAATCTCACCTATTGCCGTGAGCTGGCAAAAGACCCTTATGTAACTATTCACCCCGATACGGCGGCAGACTATGGAATCGAAGAGGGAGATTGGGTTTGGATTTCCACGCCCTTCAGCGATCAGAACAATATTCATCCCGTGCGGCAAAGGGCTAAACTAAGTAAAGAGATTCACCCGAGGGTAATTCATGCCATGTCTCACTGGTATTACCCGGAACAGGATTGTGAGCCCTCCCGCTGGTTTGAATTCAATATTAACAGCATAATAACCGACCAGCCTCCGTACGATCCAATTTCAGGTTCGCCGATGATCCGGGGCGGGGTATGCAAAATTAAAAAAATGAAAGAGGGAGAAAAATGGGTGAACACGGGCTCTATGGACTAAGAGTATTTAGCGATATGTGTGTTGGATGTCCAAATTGCATGATAGCCTGCAAGGCATTTAAACAAATAACTGTCATGGATGTTAATCCACTGGAGATCGAAAAGGTATTTGAGGAAACACCTGAGGGAGATGTAAAACTTTCGTTTGTGGTGAAAAGCTGCCAGCAGTGTGAAGATCCGAAATGCCTTGAAGCCTGCACGGATGGGGCGCTGACGGTAAATGAATATGGAGTAGTGGTTGTTGACGAAGAAAAATGTACCGGTTGCAAAAAATGTGTTAAGGCCTGCCCGTACGATGCAATCAAATATGACAAAGTGAAAAAATCTGTAGTCAAATGTGATCTCTGTTATGAAAGAACGAAACGAGGACTTCAGCCGGCCTGTGTTCAGGCATGTCCGGCTAAAGTAGTGTATGTTGGGAAAGTTAAAGATATCGAATCACAAATTGAAAAAAGACGTCAAGAGATTAAAAACCAGCGGGAGCGGATAAAAAAAGATATGGAAACCAGGTGGTCCGAGGCTGGAATTGATGTGCCCTATTTTGACATATAAATCAGAAGGCATTGAGAAGAGGTGAGATCTGCATGGCGGTAGTAGAAGGTTTCGAGTTACCGGATGACTTGTATTATTATCCCGAAACTCTATGTTGGGCCAAAAAAGAAAAGGATGGCAAGATCCGGGTAGGACTGACCGCCCACGCGGTGGATTTGGCGGGCAAGATATCCAATATCCGGGTCCGGCCGGTGGGGTTTGACCTTATACCTGGAAAAACTTTTGGAACGCTGGAAACTTTCAAGTGGGTTGGGCCTTTAAAATCACCGGTAGGCGGGACTATCGTTGAGGTAAACTCGGAACTCTTAGCGGACTTTAATAAACTTGCCCAATCTCCTTATGGTGATGGGTGGTTGATCTGTGTGGAAGGCACCGAGAATTTGGATAATGAGCTGTCGGCCCTGTTGTACGGAGAAGATGCCGTTAACTGGCAACGGGAAGAGATACTCAAGGCCCAAGAGAAATCTCTAACCGAATAGCACGAAGCCTATACAGGAGGAACAATCCGGTGGAAAAACTATTGAAAGAAGAAAAATATGAGGCGGCTCAATTTATTCTTGATCAGCTAAAGATAGATTATCTATCGGGTTGTTATCAGTGTGGGATGTGTACAAATTCCTGTCCGGTCAGTAATATTAACCCCGAGTTTAATCCCCGGTTAATCATGCACAAGCTGGCGCTTGGCCTGATTGAGGAGTTGGCCCTGTCCAAGGAAATTTGGTTATGTTCCCATTGTTATGTTTGCCAGGAAAGATGCCCACAGCAGGTCGCTATTTCAGACCTGTTTAGTGCCTTGCAAAACATGGCGGTAATAGAATTGGGTAGGGTTAACCCGGGGTTAATAAAAGTTGTGCAGTATATGCAAAATTACGGTGGATTATATGAGTTGGATGACTTTGTTAACGATGATCGCGAAGCGATTGGTTTACCGTTAAAAGAACAAAGCAATGATCTAAAAGTGATAATTAATAGCGGGCCTTTGAAAAATTTAAAAACTTAGTCAAATTTGGCCGGTTATTTGCAGGGAGGTGAGCGGGAAGCAGAAGAGAAGTGCTAACGGTGGATAGTACTTTATTTAAATTACTACAAGGAGGAAAATCATGGCTTTAAAAATTATTGACTTATCGATGCACACTGATGGAGATCCCCATCCCCTGATTAATGCCAAGCTGACCCGTTTAGGGCATGAGTTGGGCGCGCTTGAAGATCAGAAACATTTTGGGATAGATCCTAACGACTGGCCAAACAAGGGAATGAGTTATGCGGATGATTTTATAGAAATGAGTACTCATACTGGTACTCATATGGACTCGCCATACCATATGACTCCAACTTCTGAAGGGAAGCCGGCAAAGACTATTGATGAATGGCCGTTGGAATGGTGTATGGGAGACGGTGTAGTGCTGGATATTTCAGATATTCCCAACGGGTATGAGTTAAGCCTGGAAGAAGTTAAGGAAAGATTCAAAAAGATGGGCTATCAATTAAAGCCCCGCGATATCGTTTTAACCATGACCGGCAATGATAAGTTCTGGGGCAAACCTGAATATGGTTTGCGGGGCGGCCATTTGGGCCGTGAGGCGTTAAAATGGATTCTGGATCACGATATCAAGCTGGTAGGCACCGATTCCTGGAGCTTCGACCGGGCCTATGAATATTGGTCGGCGGATTATAAAAAACATGGCAATGATCCCAAGTACCTTTGGCCCTGCCATCTTCTGTGCATTGACAAGGAATATGCTCATCTGGAGAAACTGGCAAACCTGGACAAACTGCCTCCCTATGGGTTTAAATTCCAGGCCTTCCCAATCAAGTTTTACAAGGGCACTGCAGGTTTTGTGCGGGCCGTTGCTTTTGTAGAGGAGTAGGCAATAACAAAATTATAACATGGAGGAAGTAGCAGTGAGAAATATCGATTTACTAGTTAAAAACGCCAAGTATGTCATGACCATGAATCCTGAGCGTGACATTTTGTCGGGAGCCTCGATTGCCGTAGATAAAGGCAAAGTTATTGAAATTGGAAGAGCGGACGATATCAACAAAAAGTACGAAGCCCGGAAAGTAATAAATGCTGAGAATTTTTTTGTAACCCCGGGATTTGTTAATTCCCACGTTCACCTGGATTCCTGTTATGACAAAAGCATGCTGGATGATGTACCGGTAGTACCGTGGTGTGAAAGATATTTCTCTTATTCCTACGGTGCTCTTACCCCGGAAAACCTTTATTATGCCGCGCTAACCACATTGATTAAATGCCTAAAATCCGGAAATACAACTGTGGTAGATTGCGGGACTATTAATACTTTGGAGGATTCTGTTGCTGAGGCTGTCAAGGACATAGGCATGCGAGCCGTGCTCGGGCGCAATCTGATGGATATTCACACTTCAACCAGCTCAAGCTACGTTTCTTACGATGCCTTTAACGAAATAGCCGATCGCTTTCGTGAAGACACCGATACCTGCCTGACGAGATCCGAGGATTTTATCAAAAAATGGGAAGGCAAGGCTGATGGCCGGATCAAGGCATGGCTGGACTTGCAGCAAGTATGCAATGTATCCCCAGAATTATGCAAAGGTGTACGACAGCTGGCTGACAAATACAAAGTGGGGATCCTCACTCACGCTGCGGTTAGCCTGGATATGGTAGAGATGACCCGCAAGCGTTTCGGCAGCAAAGATATTGTTTACCTTTATGAGCAAGGCTGCCTGGGGCCTGACTTTATGGCTGCCCACATGGGGCATGTAAATGGTCAGGAAATGAAATTGCTGGCCGAAACCAATTCTAATGTAGCTCATGTGCCTGGATCGAGTTTGCATGGTGTATATTCGGCCTGTTCGCACCGCGGCAGGATTGTGGAAATGCATTCCATGGGTATCAATATTGGAGTTGGCAATGATGAAGATTCAACCGGCACCTGCCATGATATCGTAAGGGATATCTGGGCGGTTTCCGTGGTGCATGCCGAAGCCAGGGATCCCTGGGTTTTCCCGAACCGGGAATATTTCATGCTTGCAACCAACGAGCCCAACCCGGTGGCTATTGAAATGGTTACTGTAAACGGGGCAAAAGCGGCAATGTGGGATAAGGAGATCGGCTCTCTTGAACTAAACAAACAAGCTGACATGGCTATGTACGATCTCACTCAGTTTCCATGGATCCCGACCTGCCGGGAAAATGTAATTAATAACTTTGTTTACAATGGTACTGGTCAAACCTGTGATACGGTGGTAGTAGCCGGTAATGTGCTTATGGAAGGACGCAAGATCCTTACAATTGACGAGGAAGCAGTTCTGAAGAAGGCTCAGGAATACGGCGAAAAGATTATACCGACCGCACCGTGGCTGAAAAAACCGGAAATCTGGGAACTCAAGTGGGTTAAAGAAGAGGACTAAAGTTGATAATGTTAAGTCTGCATTCCAGAGGCCCTAGAAAATATCTTGGGCCTCTGGAAAGACTTTAGATCAAAACATAGCGGTCAGGTAATGACAATGACAATGAAAAAGCAAGAAGAGATGGCAATGACTGAAAAAAATAAACGATATGCTTTTTTCCTGGGATGCACTGTACCGGTTCGCACTCAAGGGTACGAGCTTTCAACCCGCGCGGTGGCAACTGCACTAGATATAGAGCTGGTGGATCTGGATTTTAATTGCTGTGGATATCCATTAAATTCTCTTGATTTACGGACTGCACAGGCTATTAGTCTTCGCAATTTAGCCGTGGCTGAAATAGAAGATGTGAAAGAGATTTGTACGCTCTGCTCGGGTTGTGGAAAACAGCTGGAACAAGTTAACTGTGCGGCCAGAAATGATAGCGAATTTTTGAGCCTTTTGAATAAAGGCATTGCCGGAACCAATTACAATTATAAGGGTACAGTGAGAGTGCGGCATTTTGCGCGAATACTTTATGAAGATATAACGACAAAAAGGATATCGGAATTGACCGCTAACAGGTTGCGATCATTCAAGGTGGCTGCCTATTATGGGTGCCACTATATACGTCCGGTAAAGGTTACTGGGGCTACCGTAGATCTTGAAAATCCATCTTCCTTGGATAGTCTTATAGAAGCTACGGGTGCGTTTGGCGTGGAATATTGGGGTAAAGATAAATGCTGTGGGGGCTCATTAGTAAGTGTCGATCAAGCCATTGCCTTTGCAATTAGTCGTAAAAGATTGGCAGCAATCAGGGAATCAAAACCTGATGCCATAGTTTTGGTATGCCCGTTTTGTGGAATGATGCTCGAAAATGCCCAAAAAGAGATTCCAGACGATTCCCCCGCAGCAATAAATATTCCGGTGCTTTACTATCCGCAGCTACTTGGCCTGGCCTTGAATTTGCCCGTGGAGCAGTTGGGTTTAAATTTGAATGACAAAGGGATAGCGAATCTGTTAAGCAAACTTTAATTCGATGGTATTTGAAAAGGATGCAGCAGCCGTAAATAATTTAGATATATGGGAGGAAAGTTAATGAGCTCAGTAGGGATTATAAATATCGGAACAATAGCTACCGGGGATTATAAACAGCCTTTGGATAAATCGGAATCGATATTGATCAAAGATGGTATTATTTCAAAGATTGGCAGTGAAAGCGAAACTTTGGCAGCAAAAGCCGATCATGTGGTGGATGTGGATTCTATGGTTATATGTCCCGGTTTAATTGATCCGCATTTGCACATGGCAATCGGTGATTGGACTCCAATTTGCAAGGCCCAGGACTGGATGGAATCCTGTTTGTGGGTCGGTAATACTACCATGATCTCAGAAGGTGAAGATCAGCCGGGGTTCCCCCGTTTTTATGATGATGCAGTGGGGGTAAAGGCAACCGTATTGTTGGCAAACCGCTCATTTAAAAACAGTCGGCCCGGCGGGGGATTAAAGGTTGAAAGCGGTGCAATTGTTCTAGTTAATGGGTTGAAAGAAGCCGATTTCAAGGAGTTGGCCGAAGAAGGCATCTGGCTGATTGCCGAGATTGGGGGAGGCGGTTTATGCCAGGTAGATGAAGTAAGGGACATGGTAGGTTGGGCAAAAAAATATGGAATGATTGTTTCAATGCACTGCGGAGGAGCTTCGATTCCCGGTTCATCGCCGGTAACAGCGGAAGAGATCATTGAGGTTTATCCGCGTAAAGTAGCCCATATTAACGGGGGCTCTACCGCTCCTTCCAAAGAGGTAATCAATAAAATAATCGGTGAGACCGATGAAATGTACTATGAAATAATCCATCATGGGAATATGAAAATGATGACCCATGTAATTGACGTAGCCCGCGAAAACAACAAACTGGATAAAGTAGTAATCGGCAGTGACTGCCCAACCGGTATTGGTATGGAAACCTGTGCTGTTCACCGGACTCTGATCAATATTTCCAGCTTCTGCAACATACCGGCCCCACAGGCGATTGCCATGGCTACAGGAAATACCTCCGATTGTTACAAAAAGATTAACCGGGGTAAGGTTAAAGTTGGAATGGAAGCGGATCTGTTGGCGATTGACAAAACTCCAGGCAGTTGGGGCAAAGACGTTTTTGAATGTATCGAAATAGGCGATACCTTTGGAGTTTCCATGGTTATGGTGGATGGCCGGATCTACTCCTTGCGAGGCCGGGATGGCCGTCCAAGTGAGCATTTCATTAAGATTGACGGCAAGGAAGCGCGTATTACTGAGGTTAATGACTATATCTTTGGACCGCCTAATACGCCTTATCTGTAGCATATTTGATAATAATCCCTAGATCGTCTATCTTTCTTGTCTAACGAAAAAACCGTATATGGTTGTTGTCATGAATGGCCACCGCCTCCCCGGTAATAGGGGAGCCGGTGGCCTGGTTCCTACTTATCATGGGACAAGAAATAACCTGCAGAATAGGGTTGGACAGGCCACATTAAATTACATAGGCTATTGCAGCAGCACATAAAGAGCATATTAATCAACAGAGGTGGATTAATTATATGAAATTTCGATTGCTAGATACCGGTCACAGAACCGCGGCTGAGAATATGGCTATCGATGAGGTGCTGCTAACCGGCCGTGCGCAAAATAAATCACCAAACACAATTCGATTTTTGCAATTTATGCCGGCCTGTGTGCTTTTGGGTTATCATCAGGTGATGGACCAGGAAATAAGGGCTGAATACTGCCGGGAAATTGGGGTGGAAATCAACAGGCGGATTACGGGGGGGGGCGCTTTATTTTGGGATACCAGTCAGTTAGGGTGGGAAATAATTTCCGGGAAGGATTCTCCCGGATTTGGCGGAAAGGTGGAGGGGATCTATACCAAACTTTGTTCGGCTACAGCGCGGGCGCTCCAAAACCTGGGTATAAAGGCGGCATTCCGGCCACGTAATGATATAGAGGTTAACGGCAGAAAAATATCCGGTACCGGCGGAACTGAAACCGGCGGGGCATTCCTCTTTCAAGGAAGTTTACTGGTAGATTTTGATGTAGGAACAATGCTTAAGGTACTGAAGGTGCCTACCGAAAAGCTGAAACGCAAGGAGATAAATTCCATAAAAGAGCGGGTAACCTGTATTAGTTCAGAAATTGGCCAGGCCCCGGATATTTCCTTGGTTAAACAGTTAATTGCGTCTGAGTTGGCCAGCGAGCTGAATATTAGCCTTACCCCTGAGGGGCTTAACGATTTTGAACAATCATTGCTTGCGGAAAAACTTCCTTACTTTAAATCTATGGGTTGGATAAACCTCATTCAAGATGATGTTTTGCGGACTGAACTTCAGGCCTCGTGTCAGACGAGCGGCGGTTTGGTCCGGTGTTCTTTGATTTTAGGAATCGGTAATCAGTACATTGAACAGGCATATTTTACCGGTGATTTTTTTTCCCATCCTAAAAGAGCGATTTACGATCTTGAGGCTTCTTTCAAAGGTTTGTCGGTTGATCCAGGAAAGATTGGCGCACATATTAATAACTTTTTTGCAGTATCCGAAATTAAACTGGTGGGTATAAACCCTGAAGATATGATAGATCTGGTTAACAATGCGTTAAGCAAGAAGGGCTAGATAATCTTCCCGGTCCAGGTATTTTAAAACTATTATTCATAGATGTTTTAAGTTAATATTAGATCTATTTGGAGGTCTGAAGAGCTGAAGCGGTTGTTTCACTGCGGCGGGCTCAAATATTATGGGAAAATATGATGTTGTTGTAGTAGGTTCAGGTCCTGCCGGTAGTTCGGCAGCAAGGGCTGCCGCCTCCTGCGGCGCTCGGGTATTGATGATTGATAAAAAGCCCCGGGTAGGGGCTCCTGTACGGTGTGCCGAATTCGTTCCCGCATTAATCAACACTCTGGTTGATGTTCCCCGCCAGTGCGTAGCCCAACAAGTTGACTTCATTGAAAGCATTTATCCCGACGAATTCAGGGTGCTTACTCCTGCACCGGGATATGTACTTAACCGGGAGATATTTGATAAGCACCTGGTTGAGGAGGCGATTACAGCCGGGACAGAATTGTGGTTAAATTGTTCAGCTGCTTATTTCAAAGGAAATTGCATCGGATTGCGACGAAATGGACATTATTTAGAGATTACCGCAGATGTAATCATAGGTGCCGATGGTTCCTGTTCAAGAATAGCCAAAGGGATCGGCAAACCCCGGCATTCCCTGGCTTTTGCCGCTCAGGTAGAGATTATTTTGCCGGAGCCGTTGGATTTAGCCCGGATCTATTTTCACCAAAGATATCGAGGAGGGTATGCCTGGGTTTTCCCCAAGGGTAAATCTGCCAATGTGGGGGTGACCTCTATCTGCGGAGGAGTTAAGCTTGTCGAGGCCTTATCCCATTTCCTTCTAGAGCTTAATTATCAAAACGCGGAGATTATAGGGAATGTAAGGGGTGTGGCTCCGGTTGCCGGCCCATTTCTCAGCTGTTCACAGGGTAATGTTTTGCTTTGCGGCGATGCGGGAGGTTTTACAAATCCTGTTACAGGCGCCGGTATAGCAAATGCAATATTTAGCGGCCGTTTAGCCGGTGAAACAGCTTCGAAATATATAGGGTCCGGGGAGCCCTTGAATAACTATGATCAATCCTGGCAAGATGTTTTTGGGGATTATTTTCACAATATCGTGGCTAACCGTCTTTCCTGGAACAAGGCATTGGATGATTGTCCGGCGGATTTATCCGTGCTACTACGTAAAATATGGTTACCGTAAATCCTAGGAGGTAAACAAGATGTCACAAAGCCCTGAATATATCAAGACTAGTATGGCAGCGGCAATTACACTGGGACTTGAACGGGGGCGTTTTTACCGGAATGCTCGGCTTACCGGGTTAAATTTGTTGCTAACCTACGACGATTTTTGTAAAGGTCGTTGTGCTTACTGTGGACTGCGTTATCAAAAAGAAGGCGATGCCTCTGATACCTTTATCCGTGTGGAATGGCCAACGTATAAGCATGAAGAGATCCTGGCTGCATTTAAAAGCCACCCTCATATAATGGAGCGGGTTTGCCTATCCATGCAGACCCATCGCCGGGCCTGGGATGATAATTTGCATATTATCAATCGCTGGGCTAACGAGGGGCAGCAGTTGATCAGTGCACTTATTGCTCCCACCGTATGCCGGGGAAAACCCCTTTCTTCCATAAAAGAAGCGGGTGCCGATATGTGTGGCGTAGCCATTGACTGTGCCACCCCGGAACTGTTTGACCGCTACCGGGGGAAAGGAATTAAAGGACCTCATCGCTGGGAACATTACTGGAATACGGTTGGAGAGGCGGTTGACACCTTCGGTTCTGGAAATGTCGGCATTCACCTTATTGTTGGGCTGGGTGAATCCGAATTGGAAGCGATTCAGGTTATCCAAAAAGCTCAGGATATGGGCGCTTCTACTCACCTTTTTAGTTTTTTCCCCGAGGGAGGTACCCCGTTACAGGACACAAAGCAACCCCCGCTGGGGCAATATCGTCGAGTTCAGCTGGCCCGGTATATTATCAATAATGGTTACGGCCGGCTGGAGGACATGACGTTTAATCAATTTGGGCAGCTTACCGGTTTTGGGTTGAATGAAGAAAACCTAGTCAATAATGGTGAAGCCTTTATGACCTCCGGTTGCCCCGGAAAAGACGGGAAGACGGTAGCTTGCAACCGGCCTTTCGGAAATGAACGCCCTTCGCAAGCTATTCGAAATTTTCCCTTTCCCCCAAACGAAGACGATATTTGTACGATAAAGAAACAGTTATGGCAGGGAATTTAAATATAATGGAACTGTCTACCGGATTTAAAAAAAAACTTAACGATATCTATTGCCGGCCGTTAACCGAATTAACCCGGGTTGCCTGGGAAATAAGATGTGCCGAGGCCCCACCGGTATTAAATGTGGCAGCCCCCGGTATCAAACGTTTCGATATCGGGGTATATCAAAACAATCCTGTTACGTTTACCTCAATCAGTATCACCGGTAATAAATGCAGTTTGAAATGCGAACATTGTGGCGGTCTTCTTCTAAAAAATATGAGGAAGGCCTTGACGGCAACTTCCTTGGTTGAACTTGGCGGAAAATTAAAAGACCAGGGGTGCCGTGGAGTGCTTATTACCGGCGGCTGTGATCAAAGGGGTTGTGTCCCACTGGAGCCGTTTTTAAATTCCTTGGCACGGCTTAAAGAGATGGGCCTGACTGTTATTGTACATTCGGGCCTGGTGTCCAGGCAAACTGCTTTGGACCTTGAAAGTGCCGGCGTGGATCAGGTTTTGATCGATATAATAGGTTCCAGTGAAACAGTAGCTAAGGTATATCATCTTCGCAGAGAGCCGGAAGATTATGGTCGTTCACTAGACAATATATTAAATGCCGGGTTAAAGGTATTCCCTCATATTATAATCGGACTGCATTTTGGTAAGATAATTGGGGAGTTAGAGGCCTTATACCAGGTGCTTTCAAGGGAAATCAACAATGTTATATTCGTGATTTTAACCCCGTTACCGGGTACGGGCATGGCCGATGTAAACCCGCCTTCAGCAACCACGGTGGGGCGGTTTATTGCCACTGCTCGCATTGCCGGGCCGTCAGCAAATATAGTTTTGGGCTGCGCACGCCCGGGCGGTGCTGCCGGTGAACAGATAGAACAGTATGCTCTGGAGGCAGGAATAAACGGTATTGCCTTTCCATCTCGAAAAGCCATCGCTAGGGCAAACAAGCTGGGCTTAAAATTATCTTATCATGATCTGTGCTGTAGTCTGGCTTGATTTAGTTCGAGAATAAATTTTTATGAAGAAAATACTATGGAACCTACCAGGAAATACCGGAATGTTTTGCCCGGTATTTTTTGATTGTCTAAAATGCTGCTGAAATATTAAGTTCGGTTCTTTAGGTCCGCCGGGCGTCATGTCCATAGGTTTTTCTGCATAAATTTGAATACAGATACCTGTCGATCTTTCTGAAAGGTGATGGTGGTGGCCACAAAAAAGGGAGCAGGGTTGTTCAAGACGATCTTTTCCGAATTGTTTGAACTCCCCAAGGAGATAGTCCTGGGGTTTCCCAGGCTAACCCTGGTGGGGAATCTTCAGTTGCTGGTAGAGAATCACCGGGGCGTAATCATTTATGGTGACCAGTTAATTCGGATAGGGGTCAGTAATGGGGAACTGGTGATCAAGGGAAGGGATTTGCAGATAAAAAACTTGTATGCGGAGGAACTGATGATAAAAGGGATAATCGAGGGGCTGGATTACGAGGTCTAGGAGGGGAGCATTTGTTTCTAATCAGGGGGTGGAGATTTTTCCGCGGATATCTGGTGGTCATAATCTTCGGCCAGGGGGTGGAAAGATTTCTGAATCTGGCCCTTACCAGGGGGATTGGTTTTTGGGATTTACAGAAAAAATCGAAGGGAGCCCAACTTTCAATTGAATTGTCTTCATTTAGGCGGATCCGCCCCCTGGTAAAAAAAAGCCGCTGCCGCTTGCACATTGTGCGCAAAGCAGGCCTGCCATTTTTAAAGGCCAGATTGCGTCGTCGCCGGGGTCTGGTACTGGGAGCGTTGTTTTTTTGGCTGCTGATATGCATTTTAACCTCATGCATATGGTTTATTGAGATTACCGGAAACCAGGCGATCACCTCAAAGGAGGTTTTGCAGCTGGTTGAGCAGTTAGGGGTTCACCCCGGAATATGGAAGAAGAAATTAAACCTGCTGGAGCTTGAACAGGATATTGTTCGCCTGCACAGCGGTATCTCCTGGGCAGGATGCCGGATCCGGGGGACACTGCTGGAAATCGAAATAGCAGAGCACCTGGTGGAACCGGAACCAAATTTCATCCCGATGGATCTTATTGCTGCCAAGGACGGCCTTGTTGAGAGGGTTTTGGTTATTGAAGGACAGGCGGAGGTTGAACCCGGAGATACTGTAACCAAGGGAGACTTACTTATTCGGGGAATCAGAGCCTATGATGATTACCCTTTTTCAGAAGATGAGCAGCCGTCACCTGAAAAGGTGCGAGCAAGGGGAGAAGTGGAAGCACGGGTATGGTATGAGGCCAGGGTACCGATAAATACAGAGCAGAAGGTTAAAGTGGAATCGGGAAATAATCAAACCGGTTACAGTTTGAACCGGCTAAAAAGCCGTTTTCACCTCTGGGGAACCCGGCATGATCCTTATGATATTTCGCGCCGGGAAATTTTACGGTTTAGTTTAAAATGGAGGAACCTTTCCCTCCCGATCGAAGTGACACGGACCAGGTATTATGAGATAATAATTGAGGGAAAAGAGCTTTCTTTTGAAGAAGCTTTATTTATATCCCGAACGGAAGCCGAACGCCAGATCAGGGAACAGATCCCGGAGGGCGTTCCTGCCGGGGCAATTTTTTATGAAGAATATACGGAACATAACCGGAAATGGGTGCGGGCAGTGGGAGAGACCAGGGAAAATATCGCTATCCATTTTCCAATACAGCCCTAATATTTATCCTTTTAACAAATCAAATTCACAAACACTTGTTACCAGAAAGGATCGGGAGCCTATTGGAGAACCAACGGGTTAGCAAAGTGGTATTTCTGGAAAATGCAACGGAATCAATGCAGTTGCTGGGCAAGTTTGAACGTCATATACAGCTTGTTGAAAAAGCGTTTACGGTAAGGATTATCCCCCAGGGACTGACTTTAACTATAGAAGGGCCACAGCCGGAAGTTGTGCCGGTATGGGAGTTATTCCAGTTATTACTGGTGTTTCTTCGGAAAGGATACCCTGTTTCCAGCAGCGAATTTGAATATGCTTTAAAGCTTGCCAGAGAAGGGCAGACGGGTCAGATTAAAGAGCTGCTTAATGGCCCGGCACTGGTTACTCCCCGGGGAAAACAGATCCGCCCCAAAACTATAGGTCAGAAAAACTATTTGGAAGCGATCCGCCATAACGACATTGTAATCGGTATTGGGCCGGCCGGTACCGGTAAAACTTATCTAGCTTTAACTATGGCCATTCATGCTTTAAAAAACAAGCAGGTGCAGCGGTTGATCCTCGCCCGCCCGGCAGTGGAGGCGGGAGAACATCTTGGATATCTCCCCGGAGATTTTCAGGAGAAGGTAGAGCCTTATCTTCGTCCAATATTCGATGGTCTGTACGATCTTCTGGGAATGGATATCTTTCAAAAATACCGGGACAAAGGTATAATTGAAATAGCGCCTTTGGCCTATATGCGGGGGCGTACACTTGATGATTCGTTTGTAATACTGGACGAGGCCCAGAACACTACTTCAGAGCAGATGAAAATGTTTTTAACCCGGCTGGGTTTCGGCTCGAAGGCGATAATTACCGGCGATATTACTCAGATTGATCTACCGCGTCACCGCTATTCGGGGTTAGAGGAAGTACCGCAAATTTTAAACGGGATCAAGGGAATCGCCCTGGTTTATTTAACTGAAAAAGATGTAGTCCGACATCCGCTGGTGCAGGAAATCATCAAAGCTTATGAGAGTTATGAGGCAATAAAAGGGAAAACCGATGAGCATGATGCTGAAACTTAAAAAAATAATAACCAGACCACTAAAGCTCCGGACCGGGAAACGATTCCGGGAAATATTAGTAGTGGTGCTATTTTTTGTGGTGATTTACCTGATCATGATAGTGGCCATTATTCCAGCCAGGGTAGATCTGGATCTTGGCAAACCCAGTCCCAAGACTATTTACGCGCCCCGGGATTCAATTGATGGGCATGCTACAGAGAGGCTTCGGAAGGCAGCGGAAGAAGCGGTGTCGGAGGTGTTTGATTACAATCTGGAAGTACTTACCGAGGCTCAAGCCGAAGCTACGCTTTTTTTTGAGGAAGTGTTTGCACTGCAAGCGGATCAGGGGCTTTCTGAGGAAGAGAAAGCCGCTCGACTCCAAGATTTGTTGGTTGAAGAGATCTCGACCCCTGCCTTGAAAACTTTTTTGAACGCCGATCTGGCTACCTTAATGGATCTTCAAGGGCGACTCAAAGGCCTGCTTGCCGAAATCTACAACCAGGGGGTAAAAGTTAGTGGAATGGAGACCGCTCGGCGTTATGTCAACCAGGAAATTGCCCTGTTTCCTTTTGGGCCGGAGCTGAAGCGGGTATCGGAAAACCTGGTTCAGCCACTGATCAGGGCTAATATGATTTACAATCCTGAAGCTACCGCTGCCAACCGGGAAGCGGCATTAAATGAGATAGATCCAGTTATAATTCTAAGCCGTACCCTTATTATCAGTAAAGGGGAGACGGTAACTGAAAGACATTTGGAGCAGCTGGAAAGTTTGGGCCTGGCTTTGGGAAGTCAGCTGGATTATCCAGGGTTTGCCGGGTTGTTCTTATTGTTGCTGACAATTTTTGTAGTGGTAGGAATATATATCGCTTTTTTTGTTAAGAATGTTTATAATAGTTTATCCTTAATGGCTCTTCTGGGGCTGGTTGTAATAATCACGCTGATTTTTGCCATTGCCGCCAACTATTTTTCAGGATATCTTATTCCCGTAGCTATGGGGTTAATCTTGATTACGGTGATGCTCGGCAGCAGGCTGGCGGTGCTGATGAATATTGTGCTGGCCCTGCTTGTGGGGTTAGTCACAGGTGGTGATTTTACATTAGTTACTATGGCCCTGATCGGGGGCCTGGCTGCTATCTATAGATTGTCGCGGGTAAGCCGGCGTTCCGATCTTTCCAGGGCCGGGTTTTATGTAGCTGCTGCTAATTCAATAATTATTATCGCTTTATTTTTGTTCCAGGGCAACCTGCATTCAGGTTACAGTTTTTTGAAAGATTTGGGTTTTGGGTTGTTGTCCGGTATTGGAAACGGGCTGTTTTCTTCAGTTGTTGCTATCGGGCTGTTACCGTTTTTGGAGAGTGGATTTGGTCTGACTACGGTGGTTACCCTGCTGGAGCTTTCCAACCCCAACAACCCGCTTCTCCGCCGTTTAATGACCGAGGCTCCTGGAACCTATTACCACAGTATCATGGTAGGCAACCTGGCTGAAGGGGCGGCGGAGGCGGTAGGGGCCGATTCGCTGTTAACCAGGGTGGGTGCTTACTACCACGATATTGGAAAATTAAAACGCCCATATTTCTTTGTTGAAAACCAGTTTTCCGGGACCAATCCCCATCTGAAGCTTTCTCCAAACCTGAGTGCCTTGATCATCGGCTCCCATGTCCGGGACGGGGTGGAGTTGGCTCGGCAACACCGCTTGCCGGAGATAATACAGGATATTATTAACCAGCATCACGGTAACAGTCTGATCTCATTTTTTTATCAGCGAGCGCTGGAAAACAAGTGTAAAGACAAGCAGCAGGTATCAGAAGATCAGTTTCGCTATGAGGGCCCTCTTCCTCAAACTAAGGAGGCAGCTATTATTATGCTGGCAGATACGGTAGAGGCAGGGGTCCGCTCCCTGTCTAAGCCGGTTATTGGTCGGGTGGAAGCCTTGATCCGGAAGGTAATTAAGGAGAAACTAAATGATGGGCAGTTGGACGAGTGCAATTTAACCCTAAAGGAACTGGACCGGATCGGCGATTCGTTTGTCAATATAATGACCGGGATCTACCATTCCCGGATCGAGTATCCGGAAAAAGATTTAAGAGCAGAAATAGAAAGGGCTACTATTAGATGACGGTGTATGTAACCAATCTTTCCCCTGATCCCGTGCCTAAAAGTTTTATTACCAGGCTGCGGAAAATGGCACAAACCGTTTTGGAACAGCATGACCTGGGTTTAGGGCAGGTAGGAATAATTCTCACCGGTGACGATCACCTGCGAAATCTCAATCTTTCCTACCGGAGGCTGGATAGCCCTACCGACGTCCTTTCTTTTAGCATGTTGGATCAACAGGAAAAGTGCCTGGCTGCCGAACAGGGACGGGAAGTTTTGGTTGGAGATATCTATATATCTATAGATAAAGCCCGGGTTCAGGCACTGGAGGCCCTGCACTCACCCTTGCAGGAGGTTATGCAGTTAGCTATTCACGGTTTGTTGCATCTCTTGGGATTTTCACATCATAACCCTGAATCCGGCCGAACAATGGCAGAACGGGAGCGGGAAATTTTCTGCCGGTTGGTATCAATAAATTCACCTGGGAGTAACGCTGATGAACCGGATGGCTCGAAGTTTTAAAGATGCTTTTGCCGGGTTAAATTACTGTTATAAAACCCAGCCCAACCTGGTGATCCATGTAGTAATTGGAGTGCTGGTGCTAAGTTTATCCTTGCTGATACGGGTATCCTTGCTGGAGCTGCTGTTTTTGGTAACGGCGGCATTTGGTGTGTTGATCGCCGAAGTATTTAACACCGCCCTGGAGAGAGCGGTCGATGTGGCTACCCAAGAGCATAACAAGCTGGCTCATCTGGCCAAAGATGTTGCAGCGGGAGCGGTTTTGCTGTCAGCGGCTTATGCAGTAATTGTAGGGGGGGTGATTTTTGGCACCCGGCTTTGGAAACTAATTAAGTTTTGATGTTTATACAGCCTGGCCGAAAACAGAACCGCTAAATTATTTTTAAATCTAAAAAGAGGGGTACGGTTATGGCTATCAAATTTTATAATCGCGAGCAGCTGGGGAACAGGCTAATGTTCTTGCTGTTTGCCGCACTTATTATCCTGAATACTTTTTTGGTGGGACTTATCTATAGTAGTGTTCGTGCCAATTTTCCCGATACCACTGACAGCCTTGGATATAAGCAGGAAATAGCTCTGGATCTGGCTGGTTATAACCGGCGATTGGCTGCAGAACTGGACGTAGTGGACCGGGGTGCTGTCCGGGAAGCCCTGGCAGGGTTCAATTATGATATAGAGATGGCCACCAGCAGCGATGAACTTACCCAGGTTATTCTTAACGAAGGGCGCCGGACCCAAGAGGTAATCCTTAGGGAAGCAGATGCCAAGCTGATGGACCAGGTGTTGGCAGTAATTAACAAGGATGAAACAGTCCGCCAGACCAAAGAAAAACTAAACCTGACTATTCGTGTCTCCGGGGAAAAAATAACAGTTACTCCGGAGGAATATCTGGGATTGTCCACCATTTATCGGATAAAACAGATTCCGCTGGTGCAGCGCTTAACTTCGGAGCAGGTTCTAAATATAGAAATTGCTGATGGTGAAGGCCGGTTGATGGTTCCTTATAACCCTATTGAACATATTCAGTCTCTTTCCTCTGAGCTGGATAAGTTGCGAGTGGATCTTCATGAATTACGGGTGGCAGCCGGTTTGGCTGAGATGACCGGCCCGGGAGTGGTGCTACAGCTTTATGATGAGATGGGGGGAACCAGCAACACTTCCATTATTCATGATGCTGATATTAGAGATGTTGTCAATGAGTTGTTTTCATCCGGAGCTCAGGGGGTAAGCGTGGGAGGACAACGCTTAACCGCCTCTTCATCTATTCGATGCAGCGGATCACTCGTTAAGGTAAATGACAAGCTGATTTCGGTTAACCCGGTGGTTATAAAAGCGGTAGGGGATACCGAACTGCTGACCAGCGGGTTGGATATTATCCGCACCGCTCTGGAAATTCAGCGCGGAATAAGGTTTGAAATTACACCGGTGGATTCAGTTACCCTTCCCGGCTATGCCAGGACTACCATAGAATAACTGTTTGTGAGGATAACACCATGATAGTATCGGATCGGGTTTTGGTAAATATAGCTAAAGCTGCCTCTACCAGGGCCTATGCTCCTTATTCCGGGTTTCCGGTGGGAGCGGCTCTGTTAACTGCTACCGGGGAGGTGTTTACCGGCTGCAATCTGGAGAATGCCTCGTTTGGCCTTACCATTTGTGCCGAGCGGGTAGCTGTGGGGAATGCTGTAGCAGCGGGGCTACGTAGTTTTTCCAGGCTGGCACTGGTTGCAGACTGCTCACCTCCCCCTGTCCCTTGTGGAGCTTGCCGGCAAGTTTTCTGTGAACTGGCTCCCCAGCTAGAAATTATTGCCGGTAATTTGCAGGGGGAGGTGGTCTGCTACCGGCTTCCCGAACTGCTGCCTGAACCTTTTATTGGCAATGGTTTTCCCAAAGCAACCCCTGCCCCGTTTCCCCGGGTAGAAACCTGGAGACTGCCTTTGACCGTGCGGCCTATCGGGTATGTTAGTAACTCTTATTCCGAGCCGAAAGCGGTACCAAAGGATTATAAACAACAGGTATCGAAGATTATTATAGACAACGATTTTGTAGACGGCCTGTACCGGATCGAAGAAGAAAAAAAGATCATTATTATCGGCCACCTGCATCGGGTTGAAGAATACAGCTTGATTCAAAGAAGAAGGGGCCGGGGGGAGGAGTACGGAGTTTTCGTCTGCCGCAGCCCCCGAAGGCCCAACTTCATCTCCCACACACCGGTAGATTTAATCTCCCGGGAGGGGCCGGTCCTTACTGTTCGGGGTCTGGATCTAATTAACGAAACCCCGGTTTTGGATATCAAAACTGTCTATCCACCGGTAGAATGTTGAGGAGGCCGGGATTGTTTGTCGCGATACATAAAAAGTGAGGCTCTGGTTTTAAAAAGCCGTCCTTTAGGGGAAGCGGATCGGTTGATTACCTTTTTATCCTGGGATTTTGGCAAAATAGCCGCGGTAGCCAAGGGGTCCCGTAAGATCAAAAGCAAGCTCGCATCGGGAGTAGATCTGTTTACCTACGGCACCTATCAGTTTTATCGGGGCCGGGGGCTGGCTATAGTAACCGGGGTGGAGGTAAAAGAGCATTTTATATGTTTTCGCCAGAACCCGGATTTATATCCCTACGGCCTATATTTCATAGAACTTACCGATCGCCTAATTCCTGAAAATGGCCTTTGTCCGGAGGTATGCAATCTTTTGTTGGAGGGATGGCGGCTTTTGACGGAAACACCAGACCTCTCCCTGTTAATCAGAGCCTTTGAACTTAAGCTCCTACAGATTTCCGGGTACAGTCCCTTTTTTGAAGGCTGTTTACAATGCGGGGCAACCCAGGCAACCGTGTTTTCAGTCAGTCGAGGTGGGTTGTTTTGCCTGAAGTGCCTAGGCAAAAAAAAATTTGCCGAAGGTCTTCCCTTGCAGCTGGGGACGGTAGCCCTGGCCAAAACACTTCTTAAAATGCCGTTGAAACAAATCCAGGTAATTCGCTCTCAGCCGCAGCAAAAACAGGAGTTGGTGAGGGTAACCGAATCTTTCCTGCAATATCATCTTCAGATCGGCCCCCTTAATTCTTTAAATTATCTCAAAACCTTGCCTGCTCCCGAAATGTAGTAGCATAGTCCTATTATCCTCCTTATAATTGCTCGATAACTGTATAGCCGCCACTTTTGTATTTACTTTTTTTAATATAACCTCAACAAGGGCATAAAAGCAATCATTATCCAAACACTAAGGGGGAGGAAGGTGATGCGCTTGAAAATTACCATGGAAAACATTGATGAACTCCGTCGCCGGGCGGGAGTCAGTTATAGTCGGGCCAGTCACGTGCTGGATCAGACCGGGGGTGATTTGTTGGAGGCACTGATATTTCTTGAAGAAACAAGCGAAAACCCGCTAAAAGTAATTTCTAGCCGAGGAAAAGATATGTTTGCCTGGGCCCGCCGGCTGGCCAGAGGGCTCCATAGAACACGGGTGAAAATTGAGGTTAAAGGAGACACCGTCATGGAATTTCCAGCCTCCCTGGGCACGGCGGGGGTAATTCTATTTCCCAAACTGGCGGTGCTGGGACTGCTGGGGGTTATGCTGGCCCGGGGAGAGCTGCAGGAGCGGAGCTGACCCGGTTTGGTGGACACATCTGTCCTTGGCTCAATGAAAGAGGAAATGTTTGCCGCGTAATAAATGGATTTTCACCGCGCTATTGCTATAATTACCGACAGGACCGCCTGCCGTTTTTCCCTGTGCCCACGATTCCCTTTTATGGGGCGTTGAAATCTTCTGTTGTCAAAGAACAGCGCTACGCTTTGTCCAAACACTCTTTAAAAGATGTTCGCCATTTTCGTAGCAAGAGCATTTTCCTTGGTTACCCGAATACCGGTTCTCGTGCTTGACAGGCAAATATGTAATCTGCTAATATTGGCCATAAGATTTGAAACTGATCATACTGGATGCAGTGAAGGAAAAAGTAGTCGGTAAGGCAAAAAACAAGCGATCCGGAAATGGTGGGAGCCCGGACAAATTGCCGGCGAAGGCAATCCGGAGCAATTCGCTTAGTTGAGGGGGCCTGTTACAGGCCAACTAGGGTGGAACCGCGGGAGAGAGTCTCCCGTCCCTTAAGGTTTATTAAACTGGTGGGATGGGAGGCTTTGTTTATTTTTATGTTCAGGGGGGATAAACATGGAGTTGCAGGAGATCATGCTTAAACTACAGGAATACTGGGCTTCTAAGGGGTGCCTGGTTTGGCAACCCTATGATGTGGAGAAAGGGGCAGGGACCATGAACCCGGCAACTTTTTTAAGATCCCTGGGGCCGGAGCCATGGGCGGTGTGTTATACTGAGCCTTCCCGGCGCCCGGCGGACGCCCGATACGGTGAAAACCCCAACCGCCTTTATCAGCATCTTCAGTACCAGGTGCTGATCAAACCGGCCCCGGAAGATATCCAAGATCTATATATGTCCAGTCTGGCTCACCTGAAACTAGATTCCCTAGAACATGATATCCGGTTTGTGGAAGATAATTGGGAATCGCCTACCCTGGGTGCTTGGGGGTTGGGCTGGGAGGTTTGGTTGGATGGAATGGAGATTACCCAGTTTACCTATTTCCAGCAGGTAGGGGGATTTGAAGTTGAAAAGGTGCCGGTGGAAATTACCTACGGCTTGGAGCGGATTGCCATGTACATTCAAAACTGCCAGAATGTATTTGATCTGATCTGGACCAGGGGGATAAGTTATGGGGAAGTGTTCAAGCGGGCGGAATGGGAGCATTCCAGCTATAGTTTCGAGCGTTCAGACCGGGAGCTTCTTTTTCAACTGTTTGATCTTTATGAACGGGAGGCCGGGCGCTTGCTGGCGCTAGATCTGGTGCTGCCGGCTTACGATTATATCTTAAAGTGTTCTCATAGTTTCAACTTATTGGAAGCACGGGGAGCGATCAGCGTAACTGAGCGAACCGGTTACATTGGGCGGGTCCGTAAATTGGCCCGTGATTGTGCGCATAAATATTTGCAGCAAAGGGAGGCCGCAGGTTATCCCTTGCTGAAGGGGGTTGAGGTTGGTGGCCGGTGATTTTTTACTGGAGATAGGTTGTGAGGAGATCCCATCCCGGTATATGTCCGGGGCTCTGAAACAGCTTAAAGAATTAATCTCAGGTTTACTGGAGGAGTACCGGCTTCAAGCAGACAGCGTGGACACTTGGGGTACTCCTCGCCGTCTGGTACTTTTAATCGGTTCACTGAAACCTTATCAGTTGGACTTTACTGTAAAGGTTAAAGGGCCGCCCTGTAACCGGGCTTACGATCAGAGCGGTCTTCCCACTGATGCTTTGCTGGGATTTGTTCGCAACCAGGGAATTTCCATAGATCAGGTTGAGGTGGAAAACATCAAAGGTTCCGACTATACCGTGATCTATAAATTGTTTCCCGGAAAACCGATTCAGCAGATCCTACCGGATCTTTTGTTAAAGGCGCTATCCAGGCTTAATTTTCCTCGCACCATGTACTGGCACAGCCGGGAAGTGCGTTTTGCTCGCCCGGTTAGATGGTTGCTGTCGCTGTATGATTCAGAGGTGGTTCCTTTTTCCTTTGGGGGGGTAGTATCCGACCGGAGTACATTCGGTCACCGCAACCTTTCTCCGGGCCCATTTACTGTTAATACTACAACGGAATATTTTCGGTGCCTGGAGGAAAATTATGTAATTTTAAATCAGCACCGGCGCCGGGGAATGATCCGCCGGCAGCTCCAGGAAACAGCTCACAACTGTGGAGGGGAGATACAATCTGACGAAGAGCTGCTTGAAGAGGTAAACTACCTGGTGGAATACCCGGTAGCGATCAGCGGAGCGTTTAGCCCGGAATACCTGTTATTGCCCCCGGAGGTGCTAATTACCTCCATGAGGGTTCATCAGCGTTACTTTTCGGTGATGGATCCGGGGAAACACGCGCTGCTCCCCTGTTTTATTGGTATTAGCAATCACCGGCTGCTGGAAAATACCAGATCGGGTTACGAAAGAGTACTCCAGGCCCGGTTAACGGATGCCCGTTTTTTCTTTGATGAAGATCAGAAGGTGCCTCTGGAGGCCTATGTAAACAGGCTGTCCACAGTAATTTTTCAGGAATCTTTGGGCAGCCTGGATGAAAAACGATTACGTATGCTGAATTTAACCCGATACCTCTGCACGGAGTTGAAACTGCCGCCTGTAAAGCAACAAACGGCGGAACGGATTGCCCACCTGTGTAAAGCGGATTTGGTAACCCTGATGGTTAAGGAATTTCCGGAACTGCAGGGGATAATGGGACGGGAATATGCTCGTTTAAGCGGAGAGCCGGAGGCGGTTGCCCGGGGTATTTATGAACATTACCTGCCCCGTTACAGTGGGGATGAGCTTCCTCAAACCCTGGAAGGAGCCCTGGTATCCCTGGCAGATCGGCTGGACACCCTGGCCGGTTGCCTGGTTACCGGCATTCAGCCTACCGGTTCCCAGGATCCTTATGGATTAAGGAGACAGGCTCAGGGCATGGTGGCTATTTTACTGGCTCATAAAATAGATCTGCCCTGGCCGGCCATGTTCCGCGAAGCACTGACGGTGCCGGCCTCCCAGGCCCACCTGGCTCCTACTCATTACAATGCAGTCCTCAACAATTTGGAGGAATTTGTGCGGGCCCGGATTAGTTATTTGCTGCAAGAGAAGGGCCTTTCTAACAAGGTGATCGCCGCTGTTACCGCCGCCCCGGTAGAAGTGGTGGTGGATCTTTTTGAGCGGGCTTCTGTCCTGGAGAAAAATATCCATAGTGCTGGCCTGCAGGATATAGTTACTACCTACAACCGGGTGGCCAACCTGGCCAAAAATCGCCTTAAAGGGAAGGTTAATCCTTCCTGTTTTGAAATGGAGGCTGAACATCAGCTTTATCGAGCCTGGCAGAAAGCCAAGCAGGCCCTGGATTTGGGGGTTTCGTCTCGCAGTTATGAAACCTGCCTGGAAGTGCTGAGAGCCTTGAAAGAACCGGTGGACCATTTTTTTGATCAGGTTTTGGTCATGGCTGAACAGCAACACCTGCGGGAAAACAGGCTTAATCTCCTGGCGGAGTTAAAGGATCTTTTTATGGGGATCGCAAATTTTTCGCTGCTGGCGGATGTAAACAGCAGGAACAACATCACCTGATATAGTATATACTATATGTTTGAAACATAGATATAGGGTAGCCTAATTTGGGGGAGGTGGGAATAATTGACCTGAATGAGAGGCAAAAAGAGATTTTAGAAATTGTCAAATCTTCCGGACCAATTTCGGGTGAGGAGATCGCTTCCCGGTTGCGGGTTTCCCGGGCGGCACTGCGCCCTTATTTAGCGGTACTAACCATGTCCGGGCTTCTCGACGGCCGCCCCCGGGTGGGGTACTCCTATTCTGGAAAAAGGACACCCGGGCTGCTACAGGATTTCTTGAAAAACCTTACAGTAAATGACGTTAAATCTATTCCAGTAATGGTCAGGGATAAAACCTCGGTCTATGATGCTATAGTAACCCTGTTTGTGGAAGATGTAGGAACCCTGTTTGTGGTGAATGAGGAGGGTTACCTGCAAGGGGTAGTATCACGCAAGGATCTGCTGAAAGCCGCTATCGGCACTCCTGATCTTTCTCGGGTCCCGGTGGCGGTGATCATGACCCGTATGCCCAATGTTTTTACCGTCGATCCGGAAGATGACATATTTTTGATAGCAAAAAAAATTATGGATTATCAGGTTGATGCCCTGCCTGTGGTCCGGGAGGTTTCCCCGGGAAACCTTAAGGTTATCGGTAAGGTTTCCAAGACTACCCTGGTCCGCCTGCTGGCGGAAGCAAACAGCTAGGAGGAAAGTCGGTCTTATGAACTATTCTCCCAAAAAACCTGTGGTGTATATTGTTTCCGATTCTGTCGGAGAGACGGCGGAATTAGTGGTTAAGGCGGTGGCTAGTCAGTATGATTCCGGCAATGTGGAGATCCGCCGGGTTTCTTATGTTAGCCAACCGGAAAAAATCGTGGAGGTAATGGAGGAAGCGGAATTTGAAAACTGTATGGTAGCCTATACCCTTGTACTGCCCGAACTTAGAGAAGCCATAGAACGGGAAGCACAGCGGCGAAATATCCCTACTGCTGATATAATGGGACCGGCTATGGAGTCTTTTGCCCGTATTTTAGGGAAAGCGCCCCATCTGGAGCCGGGTAGGGTGCGGCGGTTGGATGAGGACTATTTCCGCCGGATCGCGGCCGTGGAATTTGCGGTTAAGTATGATGATGGAAAAGATTCCCGGGGGATATTGCTGGCCAATGTGGTGTTGATCGGGGTTTCCCGGACCTCCAAGACTCCGCTAAGCATGTACCTGGCCAATCGCCGGCTGCTGGTAGCCAATCTTCCACTGGTGCCGGAGGTAGAACCTCCTGAAGAACTGTTCTGGGTTCCTTCTTCTAAGATCATCGGTTTAACCGTAGATCCACATCAGCTAAGGAAGATCCGACAGGAGCGGCTAAATTCCCTGGGGTTGGATGTACATGCCAATTATGCCTCACTGGGAAGAATAGTGGAAGAACTGGAGTACGCCCGTGAGGTTATGAAGCGGGCAGGATGCATAATGTTTGACGTTTCCAACATGGCGGTAGAAGAGGTTGCTACACAAATCTTGCAGGTAGTAAAAGAAGGTGATTATGCTGATGGCTGAAAAAATGGTCTATCTATTTTCGGAGGGAAGCGCTGATTTAAAAAATCTGCTGGGCGGCAAGGGAGCAGGCCTAGCGGACATCTCCCGGCTGGGATTGCCGGTGCCTCCCGGATTTATAATTACTACTGAAGCCTGCCGAAAATATTTTAAAACCGGAAAACAAATTTGGCCTGATTTAGAACAAGAAATCAGGGGGGCTCTAACCGTTCTGGAGAACAAAACCGGTAGAAAATTTGGAACCGAAAGACCGCTTCTATTATCGGTGCGTTCCGGAGCAGTAATTTCCATGCCGGGGATGATGGACACTGTTTTAAATTTGGGTTTAAATTTCGTTACAATGGAGACCCTGGCGAAGGAAACTTCTAACCGCAGGTTTGCCCTGGATTGTTACCGCCGGTTTATTCAGATGTTTGCCGAGGTAGTGTTAAAATTGGAACGTCATCAGTTTGAAAGCATATTGGATGAAGCCAGGTGTCAACAAAAGGTATCTGCGGATAGTGAACTTAATGAACAGTATTTGCAACAAATAGTGAAAAACTATTTAACCCTGATCAACCGGGAAACCGGCCGTGATTTTCCCGCAGATCCGACGGAACAACTGTTGCTGGCAATTCAGGCGGTATTTGAATCCTGGAATACTCCCCGGGCGAAAATCTACCGTCAGGTAAACCGCATTCCTGATGACCTGGGTACAGCGGTAAATGTTCAGGCCATGGTGTTTGGGAACTTAAGTGCCGATAGTGGTACCGGGGTAGCTTTTACTCGCAATCCTTCCACCGGAGAACCCCACCTTTATGGAGAATATCTTCTCAATGCCCAGGGAGAGGATGTGGTGGCAGGAGTACGTACTCCTCAGGCTTTGCAAACCTTAAACCAGGATATGCCGGGAATTTTTCGCCAATTTCAGGATGCCTGCCGTAAACTGGAACAGCACTACCGGGATATGCAGGATATCGAATTTACCATAGAACGAGGGAAACTTTACTTGTTGCAAACCCGTACCGGGAAACGCACTGCTACCGCGGCGGTAAAAATTGCCGTAGATTTGGTTAAAGAAGGCTTAATATCCAGAGAAGAAGCGCTGCTCAGGATTGAGCCCGCCCAGTTGGAACAGCTCCTTCACCTGCAGATCGATCCCCGAGCGGTTTTGAATGTACTGACCCGCGGTTTACCCGCTTCTCCGGGAGCGGCTACCGGCAAGGTGGTTTTCAGTGCCGATCGGGCCCAGGCGGTAGCCCAGGAAGGTCAAAAAGTGCTGCTGGTGCGTCCGGAAACCACCCCAGATGATATCCATGGTATCATTGCTGCACAAGGGGTGCTAACCAGCCGAGGGGGAATGACCAGCCATGCGGCAGTGGTGGCCCGGGGGATGGGCAAGCCCTGTGTATGCGGTTGTGAACAGATAAATATCGATCTTTCCAAACGGGTAATGTCCATCGGCGGGCAGGAGTTTTCGGAAGGGAAGTTGATTTCTATTGACGGCGGCACCGGCAATGTGATCCTTGGTGAAACTCCACTGATCGAGCCAGCGCTGACACCGGAATTTAAAGAACTGTTGCAATGGGCCGACCGGCAAAAGAAACTTGCCGTGCGGGCCAACGCCGATAACCCGGTAGACGCCCGAAAAGCGCTGGAACTGGGCGCGGAAGGGATCGGGCTCTGCCGAACCGAGCATATGTTTATGTCTCCGGAAAGAGTGCCATTAGTCCAAAAGATGATTCTCTCCACCACTGCCCAGGATCGTCAGGCAATTCTGGATGAACTGCTACCCCTTCAGCGGGAAGATTTTAAAGAAATTTTACGAGAAATGGCCGGGTTTCCGGTGACTATCCGGCTGCTGGATCCCCCGCTACATGAGTTTTTGCCCAACCGGGAGGATTTGATGTTGGAGGTTAATCGGCTAAAATGGCAGAAAGCCGAACGAAAGGAAATATATCCCAAGGAGTCTTTATTGCAAAAGGTGCGCTCCCTGGCGGAGCTCAACCCCATGCTCGGACACCGGGGCTGCCGGCTGGGGCTGGTCTACCCGGAGATTTACATAATGCAAACCCGAGCCATTTTCAGCGCCGCTGCCGGGCTTGTTGCGGAGGGTCTTTCTGTGAAAGAGATCTGCCTGGAGATCATGATTCCCCTGGTGGGGCACCTGATGGAACTGGTTGAAATACGAAAAATAATTGAACAAACTGCCGCCGAAGTTTTAAATTCCGCCGGTTGTAAATTAAACTACCTGGTAGGGACCATGATCGAACTGCCCCGGGCCTGCCTGATTGCCGATCAGCTGGCCACCCGGGCTGAATTTTTCTCCTTCGGTACCAACGATCTGACTCAGACCACTTTAGGTTATAGTCGGGATGATGCCGAGGCCAAGTTTCTGCCCTTCTACCTGGAACATAAGATACTTCCCCAAAACCCCTTTGTGGAGATCGATCAAGAGGGAGTTGGGGCACTGGTGAAAACAGCCCTAGGAAAAGCCCGGCAGGCCCGTTCCGAGATCAAGCTGGGGATCTGCGGGGAACACGGCGGGGATCCTTGCTCCATCGAATTCTTTCACCGGGTGGGACTTAATTATGTCAGCTGCTCTCCCTACCGCCTGCCGGTGGCCCGCCTGGCGGCAGCCCAGGCACAGATACGTCTGCCGCGTTAATTCCGTGGTGAAGGCGAAAAATAAGGGGAAAATTGACAGTTAAACCGTAGGGGCGGGTTCCATCCCCGTCCAAACCAGGGGGCGATCACTTTGGCTGATCGCCGCCAGTACTAAGGGTGCTTGAAAAAAAGGAACTTTCAAAACCGTAAGAACCCGTAAGAAGAACTGATTTCGCCTGTAATCAAGGCAGCTGAAAAAACGAATTTATTTCGGAACTTTTTTGGAAAATGGGGGCTATCATTCCCGCGGCTTAGTGAAAGATTTTATTCCATAGCCCGGCAATCCAGTCTCCGATCGATCGCCAAACCGAGGCGATGAATTTTAGCCGATTTATCTCTTCGCCGGTGACAAGTTTAACCGAGGTTAGCTTTTCACCGTCTAGAACTATTTCCAGGGAACCGGCGACGGCTCCTTTTTTTAAGGGTGCCTCCAGGGGATTTGAAGGAATAGTAATTCTTTTCTCCAGTCGGTCAATTTCTCCCCGGGGGATTACCGCCCGCACCGCCTCTTCGGCTATCAAGGTTACCTCTCGCAAGTTCCCCCTTTTAACCGGGGCGGTGGCCAAGGGTTCCTTTTCCCTGGCAATGGCGGCCAGTTCATACTGCCGGAAACCGTAATTTAGAAGAACTTCGCTGTCCTCCAGCCGGGTTTGTTCACTGGAACAGTTCATGACCACAGAGATCAGGTGCATCCCATCTTGGGTGCTGCTGCCGGCCAGGCATAGGCCGGCTTCCGGGGTGCTCCCGGTTTTAATTCCGTCCGCACCCGGAAATTTGCCCAGCAGGGGATTGCGGTTAAACTGCCGGATTTCATTAAAGGTAAATTCTGCTTCCGTATGCAAAGCGGTGACTTCAGTATGGTTTTCCTCCAGGTATGCCGCCAATCGGGCTATATCCAGGGCGCTCATGTAGTGATCGGCATGGTGCATGCCGTGACTGTTCATGAAATGGCTATGTTCTAGCCCCAGCTCAGCGGCCCGGTTGTTCATTCGTTGAACAAAAGCTGCTTCCGATCCGCAGAGGTGTTCAGCTATAGCCACGCAAGCGTCGTTGGCGGAAACTATGGCGATTCCTTTTAGCAGCTGTTCTACGGTAGCCCGTTGATTAACATTTAAAAACATGGTGGAACCCCCGGTCTTCCAGGCTTTGGTGCTGGTAATGACTTCCGTATCCAGACTTATCAATCCCTGCTCTATATTCTCCAGGGTTAACAGAAGGGTCATAATCTTGGTCAAGCTGGCTGGAGGCAGCGGGCGGTCAGCATTTTTGGAATACAATATTTTACCAGTATGGGTCTCCAACAATACTGCCGCTTCCGCGTCAAGCTCCAGGGAAATCTCGGCAGAAACCGGGGACGCAATTAACCCCATCGTGAAGAGCAGCAGTAGGGCAACGGCAAAATGTTTCTGTAAATATTTCAACTTAGTACCTCCTTGCAGTGCTAATACAGGTATAATGTTTCAGGTTTATTAAAAGTGGCTGATGCACGGAAAGGGCTTGCTTTTAGTTGATGGCCGGTAGTTGCCTGTTGCAAGAATTTATTCGCCAGAGGTGTTAAAATTCCTTTAAGAAAATATTTGCAACTTTACCGGTGGTCATTGCTGCTTGTTAACAGGAAAATTGCATCTTGTATAGAAACAATATTACAGGAATAATTTAAAGAATACCTAAAATGATAGGGGTGAGGTTTTTGCCAAACAATCAGGAACAGGTGTCTCTACAAAATTTCCTTCCCCCCTGCCAGGAGGCGTGCCCGCTACACCAGGATATACGCGACTATTTATTTGCTATTGCTACCGGAGATTTTGATCGGTCGCTGGAAATTATAAAACGTACTAATCCACTTCCATTTATTTGTGGCACCATCTGTGCACGTCATTGTGAGGATGAGTGTCGCAGGGCAGATGTAGATCAGGCATTGTCTATCAGAGGTTTGAAACGGGCGGCAGTGGAATATGGTTCTTCTCCCATGCCCCCGGTAGAAAAAACAACAGAAGCAGGAAAGGTAGCCGTTATCGGAGGCGGGCCCAGCGGATTGACGGCGGCATTTGATCTGGCCGGCCAGGGCTGTAGTGTAACTGTGTTTGAAAGAGAGCAGTTTATGGGAGGGGCGGTGCGGCACTATATCCCTTTGTACCGTCTTCCAGATGAGGCTATGGACCAGGATATAAATGAGATTGCCGCCAGGGGGGTGCAGTATTGCTACGGCCGTGAGCTGGGGAAAAATTTAACCCTGGAACAACTGGAGAAAGAAGGATACCAGGCTATTCTAGTGGCCCTGGGGTTGCCGGTAAGCCGGGGGTTAGATTTACCCGGAACGGAGGGGGAAGGGGTGCTTTATGCTTTGCCCTTTCTCAAACAGGTTAAACGGGATGGTTTTAAATTAGCCGGCAACCCTTCGGTGATTGTTATAGGTGGGGGCAACGTGGCCATGGATGTGGCCCGTACCGCGGTTCGTGCGGGAGCGGGAAAAGTTAAAGTGGTTTGCCTGGAATCGCCGGAGGAGATGCCGGCCTTTCCCTGGGAGATTGAGGAAGCCAAGGAAGAAGGAGTGGAGTTTTACTGCTCCTGGGGACCCGGCGAGATACGCCGGGAGGGAAACCAGATCACCGGTTTAGTGACTGCCAGGTGCACCGCGGTGTTCGATGATCAAGGGATATTTAATCCTACAATAGAACAGGAGTGTCGGCATTATATTAGTGGAGATGTAGTGATTTTTTCTATCGGCCAGGGAGGGGATCCGGAACCGCTTCGCGGGCAACTTCAACTGGATGAGCGGGGACGCCTGGTGTATAATCGGCAGACCTTTGCTACCAGCCGCCAAGGGGTATTTGCCTGTGGCGAAATGGTAATGGGTCCCGGAACGGCGGTTCAGGCCATGGCCAACGGGCGTCTGGCTGCGCAAGCGGTTTTGAGTTTCCTACAAGGAAAAACCTTTGATCTGTCCGGAGTTGAATTACCCAAAGCTATAGAAAAACTTGACCCGGAGGTTAGTGAGAAGATTACACGTCTTGCCCGCACGGAATTACCCATGCTGCACCCTGAAGATCGGACCAAACATTTCAGGCAGGCGGAGTTAGGGTTTAATAAAAAAGCGGCAATGCTTGAGGCCCGGCGGTGCCTTGGCTGCATTGCCGGGGCGGAGCGGATTGACGATCTATGCGCCAATTGCCTGACCTGTGTACGCATCTGTCCCTACGGAGTACCGGTAATCGATTCGGATGGCAACGTAGCTATTCGCAACGAACAGTGCCAAACCTGCGGTCTTTGCGTAGGGATCTGTCCGGCATACGCCATTAAATTCAGACTGCCTTATATTGAGCAGGCAGCGGATTCTATTGAACCGGCGGTTACAGATCTGCTGCAGCGTTGCAACGGGGAACCGACAGTACTGATTATAACCTGTGGATATGGGGGTTTCGCCTCCTCGCAGATTGTAGATACCAAGCAGGCGGCGGTAGTTCGCTATCCCTGTGTATCGAAAATAGATTCCCTACACCTGCTTAAAGCAATTGCCCTGGGGGTGGATGGAATTCTGGTGGTTAGTTGCCCGGAAGATCAGGAGCAAGGCTGCCCGTATAAAGATACAAAGTTTTGGATTAACCGGCGGATCGGTCATACCCATAGTCTGATGACCGAGCTGGGACTGGAACCCGAACGGGTGATCCTTACAGAGGTAGCTGAACCATCGGCAGACAGTTTAAATCGGATTATAGAGGAAGCTATCTGTAGGTTTAGGGAATTCGGGCCATCACCTGTTAAACAATAACCTGGAACAAGCAAGTGTAGCGGGGCTGTAGATAGCATTGGCCCCGCTATTTTTATTGCTACAAACATGGTGAATATGTATCAAAGTGTAAATCGTTGACAATAATAAATTTTAGACATTATTTGTGCTTACGATTGTTTATCGGCAGGGAAAAAGGCTCCAGCGTAGAATATTATTTTTAGAATCCCAGGGATGGTAACTGTGGTTGAAAAAGGAGGCATCCTAAGTATCTGATCGCAACCGGGAGAAAAATATGCTCTTAGGACAACCTCGTCCCTGAACGCAGATCTGGGGAGGAGGTTTTGTTATAAGGTTGCGGAGGCAGGAGGATTTTTATGTCTTATCCCATACCGGAGGAAATCGTAGACGAGGTCAGGCGTCTCTGTAATATTGTTGATATTATTGGAGATTACATCCCTTTGGAAAAAAAAGGTAGAAACTTTTTAGGGTTATGCCCCTTCCATAGTGAGAAAACTCCTTCCTTTTCTGTTTCGGAAGAGAAACAGCTTTATTATTGCTTTGGGTGTGGAGCTGCCGGTAATATATTTGGATTTGTCATGAAAATGGAGGGGCTGATTTTTCCAGAGGCGGTGCGATTTTTAGCTCGGCGGATAGGGATTAACATTCCTGTTTCGAAAGACCTGTCCCGGCGGGAAAAAAATCTTAAGGACAAGCTTATAACTGCCCACGAGTTGGCGGTTAGATTTTATTGTTACTACCTAACAAACACTGCTTCCGGGTCAAAAGTAACAGAATACCTGGAGAAAAGAGGAATAACCGCCGATACTGGCGAATTTTTTAAATTAGGTTATGCTCCCAGTGGCTGGGATAACCTTTTAAAGGCGACTCAAAAGGAAGGATTAACGCCGGAGATCTTGCTAAAAGCGGGGCTGGTTTCTTCCCGGGCGGGAGGGGGATACTATGACCGTTTTCGCAACCGGCTGATGTTTCCAATTTATAATCACCGGGGCAGGGCAGTCGGCTTTGGGGGAAGGGCGTTGCCCTGGGGAGATCAGACTGGACCTAAATATTTGAATTCTCCGGAGACACCGATTTTCAATAAAAGCAGGATGCTTTACGGGTTTCATCTGGCGAAATCTTTTATCCGGCGTACCGGCTCGGCGATAATAATGGAAGGTTATACCGATGTAATCGCCGCTTATCAGGCAGGGTATAAAAATGTGGTTGCATCGCTTGGAACCTCCCTTACCGCCGGACAGGGGAAACTGGTCCGCTCGCAAGCCAAAGAAGTGCTGATAGCTTACGATGCGGATGCAGCCGGCCAATCTGCTACCTGGAGGGGGTTTAACCTGTTACAAGATTTAGGATGTATGGTAAAAGTAATAGAACTTCCGGGGGGCAGTGATCCGGACAGTTTTATTCATCAGAAGGGAACTGCGGCATTTGACCAACTGGTGAAGCAGGCCAAGCCGGTGATCGAGTACCTATTAAACAACCTTCAGACCAGGTATGACCTGTCTACCCAGGAGGGGAAGCTAAACTATTTAAAAGGGGCCCTGCCGGTATTGGCTTCCGTGCCCGGACCGGCAGAACTGGAAATTTACCTGAAACTGGTGGCTGAAGTGTTGGGTATACCGGAAACGGCTTTACGCGAAGAATTAAAACGATATCGACGCCGATCCGGTCAAAGAAAAGACGACAGTCATAATATAACCCTAAAGGATCAAACTAATAATAATCAAATTAAGGTTGACCCGGCAGAGAAATTGCTGCTGGCCCTTATGCTGGTAGAAAATCAGGTGATAGGCTTAATTCGGGAAAAATTGCAGCTAGGCGATTTCAGCAGTAGCAGGCTGCAGCAGGTGGTGGACCTTATCTGGCATATGAATGATGCCGGCAGCATGATCAGTGGGGAAGGAATTATAAATCATTTTTCCGATTTACAAATTCAGCAATTAGTTATTGAAACAGTTATGGATGACAGCCTGTCCGGCATATCTTTGGAAATGGCAGAGAAAATGACGTGCGATTGTATAGAAAAAATTAAAAACCGCCAGCTTTCCCGACGGTGGGGAGAATTTAAGAGCAAACTTAAGATAATAGAGGGACAGAGGTTAAATGGACAGGCCAGGGATATGCTCAGGGATCAATGGGTAAAGCTGGTTCGCATTAAAGATGGGCCGTGTCGATCCGGTGAAGGAGAGGATTGCTGATGGCCAAAGAGATAGAAAAAACCGTTTCTTTAGAAGAAATCCAGCAAGAGTTAATTGAGCGGGGAAAAAATAAAGGTTCTCTGACTTATAAAGAAATCCTGGATTCCATTCAAGCCTTTGAATTATCAGCTGATAGTCTGGATAACCTTTACGACAAGCTTGCTCAGCACGGTATTGATATTATTGATGAAACGGCTGATGAGCCTGAATCCAAAAAAGCCCCGGATGCAGAGCAGGGGATCGATGAAAAAAAGGCGCCTGAAAAGGAGGAGGGCATTGATATACCCGAAGGGGTGGCTATAAACGATCCGGTGCGGATGTACTTGAAAGAAATCGGCAAAATTTCTCTGTTGACCTCTGAAGAAGAGGTTGAGCTTGCTAAAAGGATCGAAAATAATAGTGAAGAGGCTAGGCGCCAGCTGGCTGAGGCCAATCTCCGCCTGGTGGTGAGCATCGCTAAAAAATATGTCGGCCGGGGAATGCTGTTTTTAGATTTAATTCAAGAGGGAAATTTGGGATTGATCAAAGCAGTAGAGAAATTCGATTACCGGAAGGGTTATAAGTTTAGCACCTATGCCACCTGGTGGATCCGTCAGGCGATTACCCGGGCGATTGCCGATCAGGCCCGGACTATTCGGATTCCGGTCCACATGGTGGAAACGATCAACAAATTAATCCGGATTTCCCGACAACTGGTTCAGGAACTTGGGCGGGAACCACTGCCGGAAGAGATTGCTTTGGAGATGAATATCAGCGAGGAGCGGGTGCGGGAAATATTAAAAATTGCCCAGGAACCGGTATCGCTGGAAACTCCAATTGGCGAAGAGGATGACAGCCATCTGGGGGATTTTATTGAAGACCAGGAGGCCCAGGCCCCGGCGGAAGCGGCGGCGTTCGAACTTCTTAAAGAGCAGCTTGAAGATGTTCTGGATACCCTCACTTCCCGGGAGGAAAAAGTCCTGCGGTTGCGTTTCGGTTTAGATGACGGCCGGGCACGCACCCTGGAAGAAGTAGGACAGTATTTCGGAGTGACCCGGGAGCGTATCCGCCAGATTGAAGCTAAAGCCCTACGCAAGCTGCGACATCCCATGCGCAGCCGGAGGCTTAAAGATTATTTAGGGTAAAGGCCATTTAGTAAAATATGTAAGCATCCTATCTCTACGTTAATAATTGATCAGGCCTGCGGAGCTCTTTTAAAACCCCATTGTCTTGGCATCAACACGATTTGGCCTTGACGGAGTTGAATTGTCTGTTATAATTATATCCGTAACTCAGTGGTTCCTCAGTAGCTCAATGGCAGAGCGACCGGCTGTTAACCGGTAGGTTGCAGG
>CAYXBB010000012.1:0-43548 GCA_964463285.1 uncultured Syntrophomonadaceae bacterium
CAAATATAGTATAAAATAATGGTTGATTGCCCTCCGGGAGTAGGGGGTATAATAAGGTCAAAGATGGTCAATGTATGGGAGAAAGTGATGAACAGCCTGTGCAATCATATTGAGGAATACCTAAAAAGGCTACTGGCGGTAAGCCCTCGCCGGTATATAGATATACAGCGTCGTGAACTGGCGGGCCAGTTTGGTTGCGTTCCCTCCCAAATTAATTACGTGCTTAATACCAGATTTTCTTTAGATAGAGGGTACCTGGTAGAAAGTAAACGGGGGGAGCGGGGATTCATCCGTATCTACCGTGTTGATCCCCTTAAAATTCAGGCCTGGGAAGAAATGTTCACCGTTTTTGGGGATGGTAAATTTGACCCTCAAACCGCGATTGACTTTTTAACCCGGATCCATGAAGAAAAATTTATTTCCCGACGGGAAGCACAGATGATGGAAACGTTATTGAAAAAAGAACCATATTTGTCGCTGGAGGATCCGGATATAATCAGGCAGCTTCAGGGCAAGCTGTTTGAAGCGGTATTAAAGGTAATCCTTAAAGGCTAATATTCATTAAATCTTAAGGAGTGAACGGCATGTTATGTCAAGAATGTCAACAAAACCCGGCTAACGTTCACATTACTAAAATAATCAATGGCAAAAAAACGGAAATGCATTTGTGTGAAGCATGCGCCCGGAAAAAAGAAGAGATGGATTTTTCCTTTGAACCGCAGTTTTCGCTTCAGAACCTGTTCAGCAGCCTTCTTCATGACGGGCTACCGGGAGCCAGGGAGAAGATTTCTGTATCTAAACTTCAATGTCCCAACTGCGGCTTGACTTTCGCCCAGTTTAGCCAGATTGGTCGCCTAGGATGCAGCGAATGTTTTACGGCATTTGGTGACAAACTTAATTTGCTGTTGCGGCGTATTCATGGTAATTGCTGTCACACCGGTAAAATTCCCGGGCGAGCCGGAGGCGAACTCAAGGTTAAACGCGAGCTGGCCGGCTTGCAGGAGAAACTTAAGGAAGAAGTGCAACGTGAAAATTTTGAGCAGGCGGCCGTACTCCGAGATCAAATTAGGGAGATGGAAAGAGAGATAGAAGGGGGAGGTCCTGTTGGCTAAACAGGAGCTGTTTTCCAGCAGCTGGATAGATGAAGAGGGCCCGGAAGCCGAAGTAGTGATCAGCGCCCGGGTGCGTATTGCCCGCAATCTGGTGGGGCTGCCTTTTCCCTACCTGGCCACCGATGAGCAAACAACGAAGATCCAAAATACTATCGCCGAGGCGGCGGCAAAACAGGGTCCGGAATTCCAGGATTTTTCATTTTTGCGTATGGAGGACCTGGATTTATTAAAGAAACAAATATTGGTAGAAAAACATCTGATTAGCCCCAATCTTGCCAGGGAATCACATAATGGAGCGCTGTTTTTGCGGGAAGACGGGGCGATCAGTATAATGATTAACGAGGAGGATCACCTGCGGATCCAGTGTATTTTGCCGGGATTGCAGCTGGGGGAGGCCTGGAAAAAGGCTAACCGCTACGATGATCTGTTTGAAAGCAAGATTGATTTTGCTTATAATGAATGCTACGGTTATCTTACTGCTTGTCCCACCAATGTGGGTAGTGGGCTCAGGGCTTCAGTGATGCTTCATCTGCCGGCCTTGATCATTACCAAGCAGGTTGGACGTTTGTTAACCGCTCTTTCTCAAGTTGGTCTGGCCGTGCGCGGGCTTTACGGAGAGGGGACCGAAATAATCGGGAACCTGGTTCAGATATCTAACCAGATTACACTGGGCCGGCCTGAATCTGAAATACTGCGCAACCTGGAAGGGGTCACCAGGCAGGTGATTGCCCAGGAACAAACGGCACGCCAAGCCCTGCTTAATGCCGGCCGGGAGAAACTGGCTGATAGGGCCGGCCGGGCTCAGGGCCTTTTGAACCACGCACAGGTGATGAGCTCGCATGAGGCCATGCAGCTGTTATCGGATCTCCGCCTTGGTTTCGATTTAGGCCTGATTAAGGGAATCAACCGAAAACTGTTAAATGAACTGCTGGTGTTAATTCGCCCGGCCTGTTTGCAATCCCTGGCGGGGAAAGAACTTGGCCCCGAGGAGCGGGATCGGGAAAGGCCAATTCAAATAAAAAAACGGTTTAAGGAGTATCATTTCTTAGAGGGAAAACAAAAATAAAAAACAGATAGCATAATTTCGATACGCGAGGTGAAAGCATGTTTATGTTTGGAAAATTTACAGAGAGAGCCCAGCAAGTGTTGGTGTTGGCTCAGGAAGAGGCAAAAAGGCTAAGCCATAATTTTATCGGGACAGAACACCTTCTGTTGGGCCTGGTCAGGGAGGGCTCAGGGGTGGCCTCCCGGGCGCTGCAAAATATGGGAGTGGATTTAAATAAGGTTCGCCAGGAGGTTGAACGGATTATCCCCAAGGGAGACAAGTTCACAGCCGCTGGGATAAGTTACACCCCTCGGGCCAAACGGGTGGTGGAGCTGGCTATCGAGGAAGGACAAAATCTGGGCCATAATTATATCGGCACTGAGCATATTTTACTGGGTTTGCTTAAGGAAGGGGAAGGTATCGCGGCCCAGGTATTGACCAATTTGGGGATAGATCTGAAACGAGCTCGCAAAGAAGTAATCCAGCTGCTTGGAGGTGCGGAAGCGGCCGGCCGACAATCGGGAGAAATTAAATCCGGAGCACAAACTCCTACCCTGGATACTTTTGGACGGGATCTTACAAAGTTGTCCCGTGAGGGGAAGCTTGATCCGGTAATCGGGCGAGAAAAAGAGATTGAGCGAGTAATCCAAATTCTAAGTCGCCGTACTAAAAACAACCCCTGCTTGATCGGTGAGCCGGGAGTGGGCAAGACAGCGATCGCCGAGGGGCTGGCCCAATTAATAGTGGAAGGAAATGTTCCCGAAATTTTACGGGGCAAAAGGGTGGTAACCATAGAACTGGCCGCGGTAGTGGCCGGAACCAAGTACCGCGGGGAATTTGAAGAGCGTCTTCGTAAACTAATGATGGAGCTCAGACAGGCCGGAGATGTTATAATATTTATTGATGAGCTGCACACGGTGATAGGGGCGGGAGCGGCGGAAGGGGCCATTGATGCCTCCAATATTCTTAAACCCGCGCTGTCCCGCGGCGAGTTACAGTGTGTCGGAGCTACTACCCTGGATGAATACCGTAAGCATATTGAAAAGGATCCGGCGCTGGAACGGCGTTTTCAACCTATTGTGGTCGGGGAACCCACTAAAGAGGAAAGCCTGGCCATTTTAAAGGGACTGCGAGATCGTTATGAAGCTCACCACAAGGTAAAGATCTCTGATTCTGCTTTAGAGGCGGCGGTTAACCTTTCCGATCGTTATATTACGGACCGGTTTTTACCGGATAAAGCTATCGACTTAATCGACGAAGCTGCTTCCCGGGTCCGGATCAGAAATTACACTGCCCCGCCGGATTTAAAAGAAATGGAAGAAAAACTGGAAGTATTACGCAGTGAAAAAGAGGCGGCTGTTCGCAATCAGGAGTTTGAAAAGGCAGCCAAACTGCGCGATCAAGAGCATAAATCCAAGGAAGAGTTGGATGAGCTCAAGAAAGAATGGGAGCAAAAGATTGGTACCTCCGATCAATCGGTAGTTAATGAAGAAGATGTTTCCTATATTGTTGCCAGCTGGACCGGTATACCGGTAAAACGGCTGGTGGAAGGGGAATCGGAGCGACTGCTGAAACTGGAGGATATTCTTCACCGGAGAGTAATTGGACAGGATGAGGCGGTCGAGGCGGTGGCCCGAGCTATCCGTCGGGCCAGGGCCGGGTTAAAAGATCCCAAACGCCCGGTAGGTTCATTTATATTTTTAGGCCCTACCGGGGTGGGGAAAACAGAGCTGGCCCGAGCCCTGGCGGAGGCGCTGTTCGGGGATGAACGGGCCATCATCAAGATGGACATGTCGGAGTATATGGAGAAACATACTACCGCTCGCTTGATCGGTGCTCCTCCGGGATATGTGGGTTATGAAGAAGGAGGGCAGCTTACAGAAAAAGTTCGCCGTAAGCCTTACTCGGTGGTGCTGTTTGATGAAATGGAGAAAGCCCACCCCGATGTGTTCAATATTTTACTGCAGATCCTGGAAGATGGGCACCTGACCGATGGTAAAGGGCGAACAGTGGATTTTAGAAACACCATCGTCATTTTAACCTCCAATGTGGGGGCTACCTTTTTACGAAGACAAGCTCTGGGTTTCGGGGCTGGAGATGAGGAGGGTGGTTATGAAAAAATGAAAGAACGTATCCTGGATGAGCTGAAACGTGTCTTTCGCCCGGAATTTCTTAACCGCCTGGACGAGACTATTGTTTTTCATGCTTTAAGCGAGCGGCATATCACTGAAATTGTAGATATTATGATTGCTGAGCTGAATAGGAAAGTGGATGATTATAATCTCCAGGTAGAGGTCTCGGAGCAGGCCAAACAAAAGCTAATCCAGGAAGGCTTTGATCCCATGTTTGGGGCCCGCCCTTTGCGTAGGGTAATCCAGAAACGCTTGGAAGACGGGCTTTCCGAAGGAATGCTGCAGAGAAAAATATCTCCCGGGGATAAGGTGCGTGTGGATGTGGATAAGGATCAGTTCATCTTTCAAAAAACCGGTTAAATATTCCTGGTGTGTATCTGTGTTTCAGCTATTGTAGGGTGGTTTTTAGGCCGGCGTTTCGGGGAATATATTTTCAATATTGTGAAATCTTCAACTTTTGCCGGGGTAGAAGGTTTTGGGCACTTTCTATAGAATAAAAATATACGAATAAGACCGGTCGGCGAGATGGACTGTAGGAACAAGCCCGAACTTATAGCCCTTTTAGCCCTCAAGCACAATGTTAGGAGGAACAGAATTGAATATTGCCGTCTCCGGTAAGGGAGGAGTAGGCAAAACCACAGTGTCTGCCAGTCTTGCCCGTTTTTTTCTGGCACAGGGGCAGGCAGTGCTGGCTGTAGATGCTGATCCCGATGCCAATCTGGGTTTAGCCCTGGGTTTTACCCTGGAAGAACTATCTGCAGTGAAACCTCTGGTGGAACTACAAGAGGTGATTTCTCGCAAAAGCGCCGGTGGGGGAACCCTGGTAGCGTTAAACCCACAGGTGGATGATGTACTGGAGGACTACAGCCTGCAGAAGGGGCTTATCCGATTAATAAGAATGGGGGGTATAAAGCAAGGAGGCTCGGCCTGTTATTGCAAGGAAAGTTCATTTTTACATGCGGTACTGACCGCTGCTCTGTTTGATCGGCCGGAAACAGTGGTGCTGGATATGAGTGCCGGTATAGAGCATTTAACCCGGGGAACAGCCTCTGGCGTTAATGTAATGCTGGTAGTAACGGAACCTACCCAGGCTAGTTTGCGAACCGCTTTGGAGGTGGATCGCCTGGCTACGGACTTGCAAATTCCCCGCGTACTATTCCTCGGAAACAAAATTCGAAACGATAGGGATCGGATGTTTCTGGAATCGGAATTACCCCACCAGAGAATAACGGGTATGATTCCCTTTGCGGAAAATATTTTATTACAATCTCAAACTCTTAACCTGAGTTTTTCCTCTGTTCATATTCTTCCGGGGATCGAAGCGGTATGCAACCAGCTGATGGGGGGGTGATTATCAGTTTGGCTGGCTTGATGACCCGGCTGGGACGACAGCCTGCTGCCGTCAGAGCCGTTATTTAGCTAGGCTATTAAGATTGTGAGGAGGTTAGAAAAAGTAATGTCAACGGAAAAGAAAAAAATTGATGCCCGAAGGACAGTTGATCCGGCAGCGCTGAAGGTTCTAGATCTAAATAATGGGCAGGTAGAAACCGCCTATGATCGCTATGTAAAGATGCAGCCCCAGTGCAACTTTGGTCGTACCGGAATCTGCTGCCGCATATGCTTGCAAGGTCCCTGCCGAATCACCAAAAAAGCCTCAAAGGGTATTTGTGGCGCCCATGGTTATACCATCGTTGCCCGCAATTTAATCCGCGCCATAAACGGTGGAGCCGGTGCTCACGCAGACCACGGCCGCCATATCATCTATACTCTCATGGAGATGCTCAAGGGGGAGGCACCGGATTACAAAATTGAGGATCCGGACAAGCTGCGCCGCGTGGCCCAAACTGTCGGTCTTTCCGTGGAGGGAAAAGAGGAACAGGACCTGCTGAAAGAAGTTCTGGAGGTCGCGATCAGCGATTTCACAAAGCTCACCGATGACCCGGTGCGCTGGCTGGAGGGCACCATTACCAAGGGGCGGATGGAAAAATTCACTGCCTGCAACATCCAGCCGCGCAGTGTCCATACCGCTATCTCTGAAACCATGGGTCAGACCCACATGGGAGTTGATTCCGACCCGGTGAACCTGATTTTCCAGGGACTGAAGACCTCGCTGGCTGATTTTGCTGCGGAGCATATCGCTACCGACCTTTCGGACGTTCTTTTTGGCACTCCCAAACCGGTTACCTCGGAGGCAAATTTCGGGGTGATCGATCCCGAGATGGTCAATATCGCCTTGCACGGGCACAACCCTCTTTTAAGTGAGATGGTAGTTCGGGCAGCCCGTGAAATGAAGGCGGAAGCGGAGGCGGTTGGGGCAAAAGGGATCAAGTGCATGGGGATCTGCTGTACCGGCAACGAGGTTTTGATGCGCCAGGGAATCCCTTTGTTGACCAACTTCCTTTCCCAGGAACTGCCGATCATGACCGGAGCGATCGATGCCATGGTGGTTGATGTTCAATGTATCATGCCCGGGGTGAGAGCGGTGGCGGAATGTTTCCATACCCGGATCATTACCACCATGTCGCATTCGAAGATCCCCGGTTCCTACCATGTTGAATTTACTGAAGATCGGGCTATGGAAAAGGCCCGTGAAATTATCCATTTAGCTATTGAGGCTTACAAAGAAAGGCTTCCTGATCGCATCGATATTCCACAGGTAAAACATAAGGTTACTGCCGGCTTTAGCGTGGAGGCACTGCTCAATATCTTTGCTGCGGTGAACCCTGACAATCCGATCAAGGTGCTTACCGATGCCATAGATTCGGGGCAGCTGCGCGGGCTGGTGCTTCTGTGCGGTTGCAACAACCTGCGGGTGATGCATGACGGCAGTTGCTCTACAGTGATCAAAGGCCTGGCCGCAAACAATGTGCTCATGGTGGCCACCGGCTGCATGGCCGGGACTGCCGCCAAGCTGGGCCTGATGAACGCGGAAGCGGTAGAAGAATATGCCGGCGAAGGGTTAAAAGCATTTATTCACATGTTGAACGAGGCCAATACCGGTAAGTTGAACGATAAACTGCCGCTGATTTTCCATATGGGCTCTTGCGTGGACAATTCGCGCGCTTACGATTTGAATACGCTTATGGCTAACCAGTGGGGTGTCGATACGCCGAAAGTACCTTACGTAGCCTCGGCGCCCGAAGCCATGAGCGAAAAAGCGGTGGCTATTGGCAGCTGGTGCGTTACTTTGGGGATGCCCACTCACGTAGGAGTTACTCCGGAGATCACCGGTAGCGCCCTGGTGGACGGTGTCGCTTTGCAGATTGCCCATGACGTTTATGGAGGTTATTTTATCTGGGAAGAAGATCCCGAGAAATCGGTTGAAGTGATCCTTGCTGCTCTTGACGAGCGTACCTGGAAAATGCGGGTACACCGCCAGGCACAGGAAAAATATGAAACTGAATTGATTTCTGCCGGGTGGTAAGCCTATCTTGCGCAAAAAGGAGGAATGAAAGAAGATGACAGAATCAAGCACCTTAGACGGTGTTCTAGCCAGGGAGTGGAAAGAATCATTTGAAGAGATCTATGAAGGCGCTGTTGACGAGTCGAATCCACCTGTCAAGCTTTTTGAGAAAGCTTACGATGGTGCCGTCATTGCCACCAGTTATGCTGAAATTCTACTCAACCAGGCCCTTCGTCGCTACGGCCCCGACCAACCGGTAGCCTATCCTGATACCGGATACTACTTGCCGGTGATTCGAGCTTTGAGCGGCGAAGCGGTAAAAACATTGGGTGAACTGCCTCCGATCCTGAACCGAATGCGCAACCAGGTTCGAGAGGAGCTCACTTTTTATAATGCTCGCCTTTGCGGTGAAGCAACTGCGTATGCGGCCGAAATTATAGAGGCACTGCGCTACCTGAATGGGGAAAGCCCCCATGTAGAGCCCTGGACTGGTTTTCTTGGCGACCCGGTAGTTCGTCGTTATGGTATTCTCCTGGTAGACTGGACCATTCCGGGCCAGGCGGTTATTGTAGGCAAAGCTAAGTCAACCGAGGCCCTAGCCGGGCTGATCACGAAGCTTCAGGGAATGGGTTTTATGATCTTCCTGTCTTACGAGGTAGTCGAGCAGGCTATCGAAGCGGGACTAAAACTGGGAATCGATTTTATAGCTTTCCCCACTGGTAATTTTACCCAGGTAATCCACGCAGTTAACTACGCCTTGCGTGCCGGCATGGCTTTCGGAGGAATTCCCCCGGGTGAGCGTCAAAATACCCGGGACTACCAGCGCCGGCGGGTACGTGCTTTTGTCCTGCAGCTTGGTGAATCCGACGAGGTCCAGGTAGCTGCGCAATTTGCGGCAATTTTCCTTGGCTTCCCGGTAATCTTGGACCATGAACTGCCAAAAGACGAACAGATTCCCAACTGGTATGTCTCTCATCCCAACTATGACGACATGATCCAGGTAGCTATGGAGATTCGGGGCATCAAACTTAAAATCGTTGATATCCCTGTTCCAATCACCATCGGGCCGGCCTTTGAGGGCGAGGTTATTCGCAAGGGCGATATGCGTATAGAATTTGGCGGTGGCCGCACACCCGCCTTCGAGCTGGTAAAAATGGTGGGTGAGGAAGAGATCGAGGATGGCAAGGTTGAGGTAGTCGGACCTGAGATTGATGATGTTGAAGAAGGCGGCTCGTTGCCGCTGGGTATCGTGGCGAAGGTTTTTGGAAGAAAGATGCAGAGTGATTTTGAAGGGGTTCTTGAACGGCGATTCCACGACCTGATAAATTATGGTGAAGGAATCTGGCATATGGCCCAGCGTGACACGGTGTGGATGCGTATCGGCAAGGCCGCCGCGAAAAAAGGATTCAAAATTAATCATTTCGGAGAACTCCTGGTGGCTAAACTGAAAGACGAATTCCCCTCCATTGTTGACCGGGTTCAGGTGACACTTTATACTGATGAGGAAAAGGTCAACGAACAACTGGCCCGGGCGCGGGAAATTTATGCCGGCCGTGATGAGCGACTAAAAGGGCTCACTGATGAGGCGGTGGATGTTTTTTATTCCTGCCTACTCTGCCAGTCCTTTGCCCCGAACCACTGTTGCGTGGTTACCCCGGAAAGGCTGGGGCTCTGCGGCGCGGTCAGCTGGCTTGATTCGAAGGCCACTTATGAGATCGATCCCACCGGACCCTGTCGCCCCATTACCAAGGAGGGATTGATTGACGAGAATAATGGAATCTGGGAATCGATCAACGAATATGTTTACTTGAATACAAACCGCACCATTGAGGAATGTTCTATCTACAGTTTCATAGACCGGCCGATGACCTCCTGCGGTTGCTTTGAGTGCATCATGGCTATTATGCCCGAGGCCAACGGGGTGATGATCACCACCCGCGAGCACGGTGGTGAAACTCCCTGTGGGATGACTTTTTCTACCCTCGCCGGTACGGTTGGCGGAGGGATCCAGACACCTGGTTTCATGGGCCACGGCCGTTCTTACGTGCTCAGCCGCAAATTTATCCGGGCTGATGGGGGCTTGGGACGCCTGGTCTGGGCTCCCAAAGAACTGAAGGAATATTTAGGAGACGAACTGCGTAGGCGGGCTGAAGAAGAAGGCCTGGGAGCCGATTTTGTTGATAAAATCGCGGATGAAACCATTGGCACCACTGCCGAAGAGATTCTCCCCTTCCTTGAAGAGAAGGGACATCCGGCACTAACGATGGATCCGCTTATGTAGTGGGAGAATAAAAGAAAAACTCCGGCGGAGGAGACGATGAAACTGGGGTTGTACTTTCTAAAGATTTTCCCTTGGAAAGGAGACATGAAAATGGCTTTAACCGGTTTGCAGATTTTCAAACATTTGCCAAAAACCAATTGTAAAGAATGTGGTTTTCCGACCTGCCTGGCATTTGCCATGGCCCTGGCCAGCGGCAAAGCTTCGTTGGATGCCTGCCCCTATGTTTCTGATGAAGGCAAAGCTGCCCTGGAATCCGCTGCTGCGCCGCCGATCAAGCTGATCAAGGTAGGTACGGGGGATCATGTACTGGAGCTAGGAGATGAAACAGAACTCTTCCGACATGACAAGCGTTTCTTTCACCCGACCGGGGTGGCAATAGTAATTAGCGATACCGGGGATGTAGCGGCGGAAACAGCTGCGTTTGACGACCTGGAGTTTGATCGCGTCGGCCTACACTACGTTACCGATGTGGTGGCGGTTAAGTGCGATTCGGGGGACGGCGCCAAATTCAAGTCGGCGGTGGAAACGGTTGCCGAGAAAACAAAAAAAGTGATGATTCTAATTTGTGAAGATCCGAAGTTGTTGGAAGAAGCGCTGGAAACTGTTGCCGACCGCAAGCCGTTGCTCTATGCGGCCACAGCAGAAAATTATGAAAAAATGGTTGAACTCGCCAAGGCAAAGGGTTGCCCCCTGGCGGTTCGTGGCAAGAACCTGGATGAAACTGCAGAGCTGGCGAAAAAAATTGCCGCGCTGGGCTGCGAAGAGCTGGTTCTTGACAGCGGGGCCCGCGACACCAGCAAGGTCATGGCCGATCTGGTCCAAATTCGTCGCTCTGCCATTCGCAAGAAATTCCGTCCTTTCGGCTATCCGACGATAGCCTTTACCAGCAAAGAGGATCCCCTGGAAGAGGTGGTTCAGGCGGGAGTCTATTTAACCAAATATGCTTCGATCGTGGTCCTAAAAACCTCAAAAAAAGAACATCTGTTGCCTCTTCTCTCCTGGCGTCAGAACCTGTATACCGATCCACAGAAACCGATTGCGGTGGAGCCAAAACTGTACGAGGTTGGCGCGGTTGACGAGAACTCTCCGGTTTACTGCACCACCAACTTCTCCTTGACTTATTTCATTGTGGAGGGTGAAGTGGAAAATTCCCGCATTCCCAGCTATATCCTCTCTGTGGATACAGCAGGAATCTCGGTATTAACGGCTTATGCCGACAATAAATTCAGTGGTGAAATTATTGCCGCGGCAATGAAGAAATCCGGCCTGGATGATAAAGTTAATCACAGGAAAATTGTTCTTCCCGGACTGGTTGCCGTTTTGCAAGGAACCCTGGAGGAGGAATCCGGCTGGAAGGTGCTGGTAGGACCGCGAGAAGCTGCCGGCATTCCTAAGTTTGCAAAGGAAACCTTTGCTTAAAAAGCGTAATTGATCCCTGAATTCCATAAGAGAGGAGCGTTAAGATGGCTGTAGAAATTCAGAAGGAAAAGTATAGAAGCAAGGTTGGCGAGGTCGTCCTGGGAGCCACCAAAGAACAGGGCGGAAGTCGCAGTCATACCATTACTGTTGGTGGTGAATCCACGTTGCCCTACCTGCATTTTGAGGGGGAAATGCCCAACCGCCCGGTCATTGCCCTGGAGATTTCCGACATGGTTCCTGGATGGCATCCCTGTTTCGGTAAGTACTATGATGATGTTTTTGATGATACCGCGGCCTGGGCAAAAAAATGTGTTGACGAATATAAAGCCGACCTGGTGCAGATCCGCCTGCAAAGCGCCGATCCGGATTTAAAGGATAGTTCTCCGGAGGAATGTGCCGCTACTGTTAAGAAAGTCCTGTCGGCGGTAGGGGTTCCGCTGATTGTAGTGGGCTGCGGCAAGCCCGAAAAAGATAACCTGATCTATCCTGTGATAGCCGAGGCGGCAGCCGGGGAGAACCTGCTTTTGGGGGTGGCCGAGGTAGAAAATTATAAGGCGATAACCAGTGCCTGCATGGCCTACCAGCACAATGTTATCGCTTTATCTCCGATCGATATTAATATCTGCAAACAGCTGAACATCCTTATAGCCGAGATGAGCATGGTAATGTCCAACCGGATCATAATTGATCCCTGTATGTCCGCCCTTGGGTACGGCATCGAATATACCTATTCCATCATGGAACGGGCCCGTCTCGGCGCCCTTCAGGGGGATAGAATGCTGTCCATGCCCATGATTGGTAATGTCGGTTATGAAGCCTGGCGAGCCAAGGAAGCGATTACTTCCTCGGAAGTTGCTCCTGGCTGGGGCGAGCGGGAAGAACGGGCCATTCTCTGGGAGGCGACCACGGCGATGGCTTTTCTACAGGCGGGCCTGGATATCTTGGTTGTGCGCCATCCGAAGGCGGCAGCGCTGCTCAGGCAGAATATTGATGAGCTGATGCAGGATAACAGCTACTAGCTGTTTAATATGAACAGTATAGGAGGGTGATCCGATGATTATTATTGGCGAGCGCATTAATGGTATGTTTCAAGATATCGCCAGGGCTATCCGGGAAGAGGACGGAGCCATGATTCAGAAGTGGGCAAAAAAACAGGAACAAAACGGAGCCCGGTATCTTGATATCAACATTGGTCCCGCTTCTACCGAGCCGGTAAAAACGATGAAATGGCTGGTGGAGGTGACCCAGGAGGTCAGTGATCTTCCTCTCTGCCTCGACTCAACCAAGTACGACGCCATCGAGGCGGGTCTGAAGGCCTGTAAACATCCGGCCATGATCAATTCCGTACCGGCTGAAGCGGCAAAGATGGAGCGAGTCTTTACTATGGCTGCCCAGTATGGTGCCGAGGTGATCTGCCTGGCGATGAGCGAAGAGGGAATCCCCAAGGACGCCGACAGCCGGGTGGCCCTGGCCATGGAACTGGTGGCTACCGCCGATGCTCACGGGCTGTCGCCCGACAGTTTGTACATCGACCCGCTGGTGCTTCCCTGTAACGTGGCCCAGGATCACGGACCGGAGGTGCTGGAAACGCTGCGCCAGATCAAGCTTATTTCAGATCCTTCACCGAAGACGGTGGTGGGGCTGAGCAATGTTTCACAGGGGACCAGGGATCGGGAGCTGGTAAATCGTGTGTTTGCAGTCATGGCCATGGCCAATGGACTGGATGCAGCCATTGCCGATGCCTGCGATGAAGAGCTGATGGCTGCGGTGGCAACCGCCCGCATTTTGCTTAATATGGACATATATTGCGATTCATATGTTGATGTGTTCAAGAAAGGTTAGCTTAACTATTTAATATCTGTGGATTAGGATTAGTCTATGGAAGGACGGTGATCTGATGATTATCGCGGAACGAAAACCGCTTCAGCAGATCTTCGAGATGCTCCTACCTTATCGGAGGATCGGCATACTGGGATGCGGAACCTGTGTAACGGTATGTATGGCCGGAGGACAGAAAGAAGCGGAAGAACTGGCTGCGGTACTTACCATTCATCGCCGCCAGGAAAAACATCCCCTGGAGGTAGAGGCGTTTACTATTGAGCGCCAGTGTGAATTTGAATATGTAGACCAGGTTAAAGACCGGCTGGCAGGCTTCGATGTAATTTTATCCCTAGCCTGCGGGGTGGGGGTGCAAACGCTGATAGAGCGTTTACCGGAGCTGCGGGTGTTGCCGGGGGTTAATACCAAGTTCATGGGATACCCGCTGGAGCAGGGAGTTTGGGTGGAACGGTGCCTGGGCTGCGGGGATTGCGTGCTGCATTTAACCGGGGGAATCTGCCCCATCACCCGATGTGCCAAGAGTTTGCTGAATGGGCCTTGCGGCGGCTCCGCTGAAGGCAAATGCGAGATCAGTAAGGATACCGACTGCGCCTGGCATCTGATCCACGACCGGCTGGCAAAACTGGGCCGCCTGCCGGAATTGCAAGTGATTCAGCCTCCCAAAGATTGGTCTTCCTCTCACCATGGCGGCCCGAGAACCGTAGTAAGGGAGGATGTAAAACTTGATAGCGGGCAGTAATTTAGAAAAAGTTTTAACGAGCGGGCAATTTGCGGTAACCGGCGAGTTGGGACCTCCCAAAAGCGCCGATATAACCAGCCTTAAGCACCATGGAGAAGCGCTGCGCAATTATGTGGATGCGTTTAATATTACCGACAATCAGACTGCCATAGTACGTACCTCCAGCATCGCCTGTGGAGCGGTGCTGGTGCAGATGGGTCTGGAGCCGGTCATCCAGATCACGGTACGGGATCGCAATCGGATCGGTATTCAAGGCGATGTGTTGGGAGCGGTGGCTTTAGGGATAAAGAATATTCTTTGTCTGTCGGGAGATCATCAGATGTTTGGCAATGAGCCCCAGTGCAAAGGGGTTTATGATATTGATTCCATGCAGCTGCTTAACGGACTAAGAGGGATGCGCGATGAAGGCAAATTTATTGGTGGCGAAGAGCTCGAGGCGCCCCTGACCTATTTCTTGGGGGCGGTGGCCAACCCGTTTGCAGATCCCTTTGAATACCGTGTCGACCGGTTGGAGAAAAAAATTACTGCCGGCGCCAGCTTCATTCAAACCCAGTGCATCTTTGACCTCGACCGCTTCAAGCGCTGGATGGAGCTGGTTCGCGAGCGAGGGCTGCATAAAAAAGTTGCAATTCTGGGTGGAGTAACTCCTATTAAATCCCTGGGCGCGGCCCGGTACATGAAAAATAATGTTTCCGGAATTATAATTCCCGATGAGATCATAACCCGTCTGAAGGGCGCTCAGGACAAGAAACAGGAAGGTCTTAATATTGCTATTGAAACCATTCAGCAGTTGAAAGAAATCGAAGGAGTTGCCGGGGTGCACGTAATGGCTATTGCCTGGGAGGAAATCGTCCCGGAAATTGTAGAACGGGCCGGCTTGTACCCCCGTCCCAGTCAGTAATCCTGTAATCTTTATTTAACACACCGATCACCGTTTAATTTAAAATTTCCGGCGTTACGGCCGGCAGGATCACTTATAATGGGGACGGACCTATGCTTGTAGGTCCGTCCCCTGGTCTTAATAATGGACACTTTTCAAAAATAGCATGCCTGCACTTAGATATCAATAACAAATGCACCAACTTTATTTGGTAGCGCTAACTGTTAAAATCATAAAGATAGCTTATGCAAAAGGATAGACCCTGTTATTTATTTGCAATAATTTGATCTTCAAATTAGATATGTGTATGATCTTAGAATAAGTATGAATAAATTGAGAGGGGTGCCAATTTGCCTAAACCCAAAACTTCAGATGCTTATATTAAATCTGTTTTAAAAACCTTTCAGATACTGGAACAGTTTATTAATTGTAATCATGAAAAAGGCGTTCAAGAATTAAGCAATCTGTCCGGTCTTCCCCCGAGTACGGTACAAAGAATAGTGAACACATTGCAATTTAAAGGGTATTTAATTCAAAACCCCAAAACCTATAAGTATCGCCTGGGGTACACACTTTATCATTTGTATAATAGTTTTTCTCAAACATTTAACTGGGTTGATGAAGCTAAACATTATATGCAAAACCTGGTTTTAAGGCATAAGGAAACTATTAATTTGGCTGTTTTAGAAGGAAGAGATATTATTTATTTAACCAAGGTTGATTCTCCGCAGATTCTTCGACCCAACTTCAATATTGGCACAAAATACCCGGCTTACTGTACTTCTTTAGGAAAATGCCTGCTGGCACATCTTCCTTCCAAAGTAGTGGATGGACTGTTATCCTCAAGCTCTCTGGAGCCGTGTGCAAGAAACACTAATACCTCTTTTGATAAGTTAAAAGCAGAATTAAAGAAGATCAAAAAACAGGGATTTGCGATTGATGATGAAGAATTTCAAGATGATTTACGGTGTGCGGCGGTACCGATTAAGAATTACAGGATGGGTGGAGTGGTGGTTGCATCCATGAGTATAACCGCTCCAAAAAGTAGAATGCCGCTAGAAAGGCTCAGTGAAATTATTAATGACATGGTTGAAACCTCAAATGACATTTCCAAGCTTATAGTATTTTAAAGCACTTAAGGCTTTTGCTTCTGTGAGCCCCATGCATTTGCCAACCAAAATATCCCCCATGCAATAAAAATTAATTGTTAAACAACTACCTGTTTTCACCAGACCTAGAGGCATTCAATGCAGTTTAAATACCCTGAATAATTTTTGTAACCTGAAAAGAGGGAAAACGGGGTCATTGTAGAATATAATGATAAAATAGAAAATGCAATCCCGCGATGTGGAAATAGTTCTTTTCGAAGAAGGCCCTGATAAGGTTACTGGAAGAAATGAAAGGAATGATCAATTTTGGTTTGGCAGCAAATAATGAACGGCTTAGTAATGGGTATTGGCTATAGCCTTACTGCCTTAGGTTTTTCTATGATTTTTGGAGTATTAAGGGTAATAAATTTTGCTCATGGCAATGTTTACATGCTGGGCGCCTGCTTAAGCCTCACGGTAGCCAGGCTATGTGGAGGAAACCTTTACCTGGGTATTGTGGCCGGGATGATTACGGGTATTGTATTGGGCTTAATTCTTGAAAGACTTGTATTTAGACCGGTCAGGCATCTGGAGCCAATTGTAGGCTTATTGGCTTCTACGGGGGCACTGTTTACTCTTGGCATTGTTGGATTATTAATCTGGAAGGCCTCCCCTATGTCTTATGACGCAAAGCTGCCAAACTACGTATGGCATTTCGGGAAGGTCAGTATCTATGCAATGCAAATATTTTTATTTGCGGTTACTGTTATCGCTTTAATAGTGTTATGGCTGATAGTTGATAAAACATATATTGGAATAGCTATGAAGGCGTGTGCTCATAGCACGAGTACAGCGGAGTTAATGGGTGTTGATGTTAATACCGTTACTAAATTTACCCTTGCTATATCTTCAGCTTTTGCCGGTTTAGCCGGGGTGCTTATTTCCTCATATTACGGAATAGTGTCAGTATCCGTTGGGTTTAATGCCGGTATAAAGGCCTTTATTGCTGCTGTTATTGGAGGTATCGGTAGTATACCGGGGGCTTTTTTGGGTGGAATTTTTCTAGGGGTTATTGAAGGATTGGTTTCAGGTTATATTTCCTCCGGGTACAGGGACGCAATCTCTTTTGCCATCCTTATTTTTGTTTTGCTGATTCGCCCTACAGGGCTGCTAGGAAAAACTACAAGATTAAAGATGTAAGGGGTTGATGGAACTGTGTTGCTACCACAAAAAATATTGCAACAAGGCAAAAAAAATATTGACTATATAGCAACTAAATGGTGGATATTAATTGGTTTATGGCTGCTTTTGCCATTAGCAATCCATAAATGGTCTTATGGCTTGCATATCCTTATTATGGTGGCCGTATACGTGCTTCTCACCCAAAGTCTTAATCTGGTAATGGGGTTAGCAGGACAACTACAATTGGGCCATGCCGCCTTTTTTGGTATTGGGGCTTATGTTGCAGGTATATTGATGGTCCGTCTGGGATGGCCCTTTTGGGCAACATTATTGCCTGCCTTTTTCGGTGCAGCCATAATCGGCATTATTGTAGGATTGCCATCTATTCGGGTATCGGGAGATTATTTGGGGATAGTTACGCTAGGTTTTGGAGAAATCACCCGTTTAATTTTAATCAATTGGGATTCTCTTACTAATGGACCAATGGGCATAACCGGGATACCAAAGCCTATTTTAATGGGGATTAGATTTAATTCCCGGTTAACCTTTTTTTATTTAGCCACCATTTTTGCGTTGTTAACTTGGTTTATTATGAATCGCCTGACCAATTCAAAATTCGGTTTGCAACTTATGGCTATTAAGAAAGACGAGCACTGTGCACAGGTTCTAGGAGTCAATACGGGGAAAATAAAAGTCCTCGCCTTTTGCATATCAGCTGCATTTGCCGGATTGGGTGGAGCTTTTTACAGCACTTACTTCCAATTTATTAGCCCCGACAGTTTTCTTTTCATTGATTCACTGACCGTGATTTGTATGCTGGTTGTTGGAGGAATGGGCAATCTGGTGGGTTGTGCTCTTGGCTCGGTGCTTCTTGGAATAGCACCGGAGCTTTTGCGGTTTATGGGTGACTTAAGGCTGCTGTTGTACGGATTATTGTTAACCATCATGATGATATATAAACCGGAGGGCATTTGGGGCCTTAGCAATGTTAAGCGCAATTTTGCAGTCCATATAAAAACAAGGGAAGGGTTAGAGTGATATATGGATATTATTTTAAATACAGAAAAACTGGGGATTAATTTCGGCGGGATACAGGCTCTTTCAAATTTTAATCTATGTTTAAAGTCAGAGGAGATAGTGGGGATAATAGGGCCCAATGGTGCCGGTAAAACAACCATCTTTAATCTTATTACCGGCGTATACGCTCCTTCAAGCGGATCTATCTTTTATAAAGGCAAACGTATTAATGGTTTGCCCCCTCATATTATTGCTTCGCTAGGCATATCAAGGACTTTCCAAAGTATCAGGTTAATACCTTATCTATCTGTTTTAGAAAACGTTATGCTTGGGAGGGCATTGAGGGTTAATGAATCACCCCTGGATGCGGTGATATTACATATGAGGGCCAAATCAGAAAGAGTCAAATGGATTTCACATGCTGAGGAAATTCTTCATTTTGTTGGACTGTATGCTTCCTCTGATTTGATGGCCACTGATTTACCCTTTGGGAAACAGCGGGTTGTTGAAATTGCTAGGGCTATTGCAACTGGGGCTGAACTTATTTTAATGGATGAACCCGGAGCAGGGATGAGCGCCCAAGAAAAAAAAGAATTGATGGATTTAATTGCCAGTTTACGTACCAGCATGAACAAAACAATAATTCTCATTGAACATGATATGAAACTGGCCTTTAAGGTTGTGGATCGAATTGTAGCCCTTGATTTTGGTTGCCAAATAGCAGAGGGAACGCCGGAAATAATTAGGAATGATGTTAAGGTAATCGAAGCTTACCTGGGTAAAGAAGGGGGATAGGCAAACATATGCTAAAGATTAATAATATAAATGTTTATTACGGATCTATCTGTGCTTTGAGGAACATTCACATGATAGTAGAAGCCGGGGAAATTGTTACTGTACTGGGCGCGAATGGTGCGGGGAAAACAACTTTGCTGAGAGCCATTTCGGGATTGGTCAGCGTATATGAGGGGGAAATAATTTTCGAAGGAACTGTGATCAACAAAACCCCTGCTTTCCGCAGGGTATCACAGGGCATAGCAATGGTTATAGAAGGTAGGGGCATATTTCCGGATTTAACAGTCCGAGAAAACCTAATGATGGGGGCATATATTCATCGCAAAGATAAATCATATTTAGAGAAGCAAATAGAACGGCTGCTTCCCAAATTTCCCATCTTAAAGGAACGTATACAACAAAAAGGAGGCACCCTCTCGGGAGGAGAACAACAGATGCTAGCTATTTGTCGGGCTTTGCTATCTCAACCCAGGTTATTGCTGCTTGATGAGCCATCAATGGGATTGAGCCCGATGATGGTGGAAGAAATGTTAAAGCTTATTGTTCAAATTCGTACTGAAGGGACTACTATTCTTCTGGTTGAACAAAATGCCAACGCCTCCCTTAAGGTCGCTGAACGGGGATATGTACTTGATAGGGGAGAAATTGCTTTATATGGCTCATCCTCGGAGTTGGCGAATAATAGCATGGTAAAAACATCTTACCTGGCTTAGTAATACCTTAATTCATAAAACACAAATATACCATACGCAATAATATTTTTGGCAGCAATTACCGCTTATTAAAACAAAAAAAGGGGGTATGTGAGGGAAGTACTATTTTGGATGGCGGGAAAGAACGGAAATTAAATTAAGGGGGTATAGATTATGGGTGGGGTTTTGAAAAAGAAGGCTTGGTTTATTACTCTGGCTGTTGTTATGACAATCTTGTTAATTACGATTACAGGCTGCGGGCCGGCAGAGGAAGAGGTACAGGTAGTAAAAATAGGGTTGGCCCAACCCCTAACCGGGGCCTGTGCAAATGACGGCCAGATGTCACGAGACGGTGCGGAGCTGGCGTTGGAACACCTTAAAGATAAAGCGGGATTAGAAGACTACGAGATTATTATGCAATCTGAAGATGACCAGTCCGATCCCAAAGAGGCCGCTGCTATCGCCAATAAATTTAGCGGTGATGATAAAATATTGGCTGTAATCGGGAATTACAATAGCTCTTGTACTTTAGCGGCAGCGCCTATTTTAGAAGAGGCCGGCATTCCTCAAATTTCCACTGGATCAAGCTCTCCCCAAATTACCGGTTTCAGTGATTATCTATTTAGAACACAACCGACTGATGCACTGGTTGGCGAAAACATGGTAGATTGGGCTATAGAACTAGATTTTAGCAAGGCAGCGGTTATATATGAAAACACGGATTTTGGACTGGGGCTTCAGGGGGTGTTTAATATCAATTGGCCCGGTGATAACCGGAGTATTGTTGTGGATGAATCATACACCCCGGGAAGCACTGTTGATTTTACGCCACTTTTAACAAAAATAAAAGAAGAGGGAGCAGATGTTGTTTTAATGGGATCTCTTTACAATGATGCTTCGCTCATGGGCAAACAGGCTAAACAAATAGAGTTGGATATTATGTTTTTCGGAGACACCTCGCAACATACCAATGCGCTTTTGGAACTAGGAAAAGACGGTGTTGAAGATTTTCATGTAGTGGGTGCCATGGATCATTCTTCAGAAGATCCTCTCGTAGTAAGTTTTATTAACGATTTTATACAAAAATATGGACATGAGCCGAATACCTTCGCTGCCCAGGGCTATGATGCCATGGCCCTTCTTTTGGAAGGGCTAGCTAAAAATGGGCCGGACAGAGCAAAAATACAAGAATATCTATTTACTGTAAAAGATTTTCCTGGGGTTACTGGAAGGCTCTCCTTTAAAGATGGAGATGTTGAAAAACAACTATTTCGCTTTGTAGTAAAAGATGGGGAATTTGTTAGGGTAGAAAGATAGGTTAAGCAAATTATTCCATCAAAATAGGGCTATAAAGAACGCACAGTCCGCTTTATATTGCTATAAGGCGGACTGTTCCACGATGAGCAAACATTTAAACTAAACTTTAAAAGTCTGATACTACAGAAGGATTAATATTCATCATATAGAAGTATAATAATTAGCAGAATTATTAATGCCATATAGTGGAATAGATGAGTTAATTAGCTCTACTGGTTATTTAGGGAAGGAGGCACACAAAATTGAAAGAGATTAGAATTCACGGTCGGGGTGGGCAGGGATCAGTGGTTACGGCTGAGCTATTGGCAATTGCTGCATTTAAAGACGGTTTATATAGCCAGGCATTTCCCTATCTCGGCGGGGGAGGAGAGCGTAGGGGCGCCCCTGTACAGGCGTTTTGCCGTATTGATAAGGAACCGATCAGATTAAAATGCAATATTAAGGAACCCAACTACTTGCTTGTTCAAGATGCAAGTATAGCCGAGGTGGTTGATATTTACCAGGGTTTGAGGAAGGGTAGCTTAATACTAATTAATAGCACCGAAAATCCGGAAACTATGGGAGTTGACATCTCGAAATACAGAGCATTTTGCTTCCCAGCAACCCAAATTGCCCTGGATATTTTAAAAAGACCTATTATGAATACTGCTATGATTGGGGCATTTGCCGCCTTGGCCGGTGGATTTAAACTTAGCAGTTTGAATGATGCTATTAGCAGGAAATTTGAGGGTGAAGTTCGGGACAAAAATATTGAGGTAATGGAACATGCCTTTTCAATGAGCCAAAAGCTATTTGATGGGAGGAAGGGTAATTGAAATTAAATATAGGCGGTATAACTGAAGCAGGACAATCTAAAAAGAACAAGACCGGCGATTGGAGATATTTTAGATATATTGTAAACGATACCAGTTGTAATGGCTGCGGAATTTGTGAACAATTTTGCCCGGACAGTTGTATTAAATTAGAAGAAAAGCTTGCTGTTATTGATGATCTTTACTGTAAAGGTTGTGGCATTTGTGCCCGAGAATGCCCTCAAGAGGCAATCACAGTGCAACCGGAAGGTGTGAGCTAACCTATGAAAAATGAATATGTTAAAAGTCGAGAAATTATGCAGGGATCTATTGCGATAGCCGAAACCATAAAAGCGGTGGGACCCGGAGTAATTTCCGTGTACCCTATAACTCCCCAAACTCATATTGTTGAACATTTGGCCCGTCTGGTAGCCGATGGACATTTGTCCAGTATTTATGTAAACGTAGACTCGGAGTTTTCGGCGGCCTCGGTCATATTTGGATCGGTAGCCGCTGGAATAAGAAGTTACACGGCTTCTTCTTCCCAAGGATTGTTGCTTATGACGGAAGTAATCTTTAACATGGCGGGGACGAGACTGCCCGGAGTGTTTTCCGCAGTTAATCGCTCCGTGTCGCCGCCGGTTAATATACAAGTTGATCATCAGGATACTATGACCCTAAGGGACTCCGGAGTTATACAAATTTATGTAGAAGATATTCAAGAGGCTATCGATACTCATATACAAATATTTAAGATAGCTGAACACAAAGACATTTTGCTTCCTGCAATGGTCTGTATGGACGGTTGGATTATTAGTCACGCTTTTGAACCGGTAACGCTTTGGAAAGAAGAGGAGGTAAGGAAATTTGTACCCCCTTTTGAGCCTGTATTCTCCGTGGATCCAGAGAATCCCTTAACTTATGGCTCTCTTACCGACGATGATAAAATAACTGAGTTCAAATATATGGTTGATGAAGCATTAAGAAAAAGCAAAGTAAAGATAAAAGAGGTTGCCCATGAATTTAAAAACAGGTTTGGTAATTTTCATGGGGATCTAGTCGATAAATATTTTATCGACGATGCAGAAATAGTTATGGTGGCTATGGGCTCAGTTTGCGGCACCATTAAGTTCGCAATAGATGAACTTCGGCGGGGTGGCAAAAAGGTTGGATTGCTGAGGATTCGATCTTACAGGCCTTTTCCTGATGATGAAATTAGGGCTGCCCTGTCCAAGGCAAAATTGGTTGTAATTATCGATCGCAGTTTTTCCTGTAGTTTTGGTGGCATACTTGGCGGCGAAATAAAATCTACCATGTACGGATCCGAGAGATGCCCGTCTATTATTAATTTCATTATAGGTATAGGCGGAAGAGAAATAAACCCTGGAACTATTAAAAACATCATCGACGATAGTGAAACTATGGCAGAAAAAAAGAAAGTGCCAACCGGGGCTATTTTTTATAGCCTTAATAAAAGCATTCTTTAAGGGGGATTAACATGACAAAACCAAAAAGATACAATTATTTATCTTCCGGCCATAGTGCTTGTCCAGGGTGTGGGGTTTCTATTGCCGTGCGGCTTATACTAAGGGCGGCAGGAAAAAACGTAATAGTGGTCAGCCCTACCGGCTGCCTGGAGACATTTACTTCGCCTTACGGTATGTCTGCCTGGGAGGTGCCATGGGTCCACCCTCTTTTTGAAAATGCGCCGGCGGTGGCTAGCGGCATTGAAGCAGCCTTACGGTACAAAGGTAATAACGATACCCATGTCCTGGTAATTGCCGGAGATGGGGCAACTTTTGATATTGGAATTGGCTCGCTGTCGGGGATGTTGGAAAGAAACCACGACATTCTATACATCTGCTATGACAATGAAGCTTATATGAATACCGGGATACAGCGTAGTAGCGGAACCCCATTAGGCGCCTTTACTTCTACCACCCCGCTGGGCTGTAGATCCTTCGGAGAAATGCTTCCCAAAAAGGACATGATAGAAATTGCCAGGGCTCACCGGCTTCAATATGTGGCTAGCGCGACTATTGCTTACCCCCGTGATCTGATGACTAAAGTGAGGAAGGGTTTAGAGGTTAAAGGTGCGTCATACATTCACTTAATTACGCCTTGTCCCATTGGTTGGGGGTTTGAAACCGATGAGACTATTGAACTTAGCAGATTAATTGTGGAGACAGCGATATTCCCCCTGGTGGAATACTCAAACAATAGGCTTACCGGAGTTTATAAACCGAAAGTTATTAAACCGGTTGAAGAATATTTACAGAAGCAATCGCGTTTTAGGCACCTTTTTACCGATGAGAACAAGAAGATAATTGAAGATATTCAAGGCAAATCAGAAGAGAACATAAGGGAGTACCAACTTAGATAGTAGTAGTTAACTTAGTGTAATTGTACCGCCTGTTTGGTGCTCTTGCTTGTTTGTTATAGCTAAATAATTATCTAAAGGGAGGCAATATCATGAAGGGATCGATAATGCAATACATGGAGAAGTATGATTATGAAAACCTGGTGGTATGTCAACATAAAGAGATTGGGTTGAAGGCTTTCATTGCTATTCATGACACTACTATTGGCCCGGCAGTGGGAGGTTGCCGGATGTGGGTTTATCAAAAAGAAGAGGATGCTATAGAAGACGCGCTGCGTTTGGCCAGGGGGATGACTTATAAATATGCAGCCGCCGGTGTGAATTTGGGAGGAGGTAAAACCGTAATTGTAGGTGATCCTCTTAAAGATAAAAACGAATGGATCTTTAGAGTTATAGGCAGGTTTATCGATCGTTTAAACGGTGCTTATTATACCGGAGTTGATGTGGGCACTAATCTTCAGGATATGGAGTATATTCATTGTGAAACAGAATATGTGGCTACGCTGCCTGAATATCTGGGAGGGGCCGGCCCAATTTCTTCATACACTGCCTGGGGTGCTGTGCTAGGCATGAAGGCTTCATTACAAACCCTTTACGGGAATAATTCGCTAAAGGGAAAAAGTGTAGCTGTTCAAGGCATGGGGAATGTCGGCCGGCATGTTGTAGGGTATTTAGTGGAAGAAGGTGTCACCAAGGTATTTATTAGCGATATTAACGAAGAACGGGTTAAAGATGTGATTGATCAGTATAAACAGCATGCTGATTTTCAGGTTGTGAAACCCGATGCTATTTATGATGTCAAATGTGATATTTTTTCCCCCTGTGCTTTAGGGGCCATACTTAACAGGACAAATATCGATCGCTTACAATGTAAAATTGTCTCGGGTTCGGCTAATAATCAGCTTGAATCCGATGAAGATGGAGATATTTTAGTTGAAAAAGGGATATTATATGCTCCCGATTTTATTGTAAACGCAGGTGGTACTATTTATGATACAGATCGAATTATTTACGGGACGCATAACCACGAAAGAGCCAAAAAACATGTTGACCTGGTATATGATAACACCTTACAGGTATTTAAAATCTCCAAAGATAACGGTGTTCCTACTTATCGGGCTGCCGAAATTTTAGCGGAGGAGCGCATAGAAAAGTATAAGACTATCAAGGTAATGAGTTAAAAAAAATTATCGAAATAAATAACAATGGGGATGACCAAAAATGATTAAAGTAAATGATTATTTTGCGGGGAAAGTAAAAAGCCTGGGAGCGGAATCTAGGGGGGGACGTTTTACAGCAGGGGTTATTGAACCGGGGGAATATGTTTTTCCTGCAAGTAGTGAAGAGCACATTATGGTAACTTACGGTGAATGTCAAATTAAAGTTGACGGTAAGGGTTGGCAAACTATTAAACAAGGCGAAAAAGTTGTTGCTCGGACAAATACAGAAATTGTTTTTAAAGTTGAGGATACTATGTCGTATATTTGCATATACAAATAACTTAAAATTTGAGTTATATATGACTGAAAGAAGGTGAACAAGCATGAAAGAACCGATAGTATCGATCGTGAAAATGGGGGCAAAACCTGGGGAAGAAGAAATAATCAAAGCTGTACGCCAAGCGGTTGAATTTGCAGGAGGGTTTAAGGGGCTATTTGGCAAAGGCGCCCTTGTTTTAATCAAACCCAATCTGGTAGCCGTCCCCCCCAGCGAAAGATGTGGTGCAGTAACTTCCAAAGAGATATGTCAGGCATTAGCTGATCTGGTTGTAGAAAACGGGGGTCGTCCGGTAATAGCGGAATCCTCTGCTGCGGGTGTTGATACGGAAAAAGTAATTGATGCGGCAGGGTATAATCAGCTACGAGAAAAAGGATATGAGGTAGTTAATTTAAAAAAAGAAAACAAAACAAAAATAAAGGTTCCCGATGGATATGTATTGGAAGAGATTACAACTTATGAGTTGGTTAAAAAGGCAGATGCAATTATTAGTGTACCGGTAATGAAAACGCATGATCAAGCAGAAATAAGTTTAAGTATAAAAAACCTTAAAGGGCTAATACCCGACGAACTCAAGAAAGATTTCCATAGAGTATACAGTATTTATGAAGGGGTTCCAGATTTATTTGCAGCAGTTAAGCCGGTTTTTGCAGTCGTGGATGCGATTGTCGGTCAGGAAGGCCTTGGCCCAATTTTTGGGCTGCCGGTTGAAATGGATTTAATTATTGCCGGGAGAGATCTGGTAGCCGTGGATTCAATAACTTCTCAAATCATGGGTGTTGAAGAAAAAGAGCTTTATATTGAACAGAACGTTGCAAAAAAAGGCTATGGAGTAATTGATAGAAATAAAATAAAAGTGGTTGGAGAACCGATCTCCTCGGTAGAGCGGAAATTTATGAGGGCTTCTGAGCATGTGTTAATAGACGAACCTACTTTTAATCTTATATTTGAGGAAGGAACCTGTACCGGATGTAGAAATACTGTTTTGAGTAGTATTGTTGATATAAAAAATGACAACCTGGAAAATCATTTAAAAAACAAAACAATTATTGCAGGAAAGTGTGAAAAACTGCCCACGAACGTTGATCACGAGAATTTAATTTTAGTAGGGGCATGTGTGGCTGACAAAAAGAAATATGGCAAATATGTAAAAGGTTGCCCTCCAAATAATATTTGGGTTGTTCAGGCAATTGTAGGAGATGGAAAGGTAAAAAGGCAGTATGCTACCGAGGATATCAATGATTAGGTTTAAATATATCTAGCAATCTATGCTGTACTTAACTTCTTAGCTCTTTATTTCTACTAGTATGAAAGACAGAGATAAAGGAGGAGTCCTATTGTCCAGAGAGGTAGTTGTTGTAAGCGCTGCCCGAACACCGATAGGTGATTTTCTAGGATCGTTAAAAGATATACCGGCAGTAGATCTTGGCAAAATAGCTGCGCAAGAAGCTCTGGACCGGGCGGGCATATCGGCGGACCGGGTAGAAGATGTGGTGGCCGGCATGGTTTATCAGGCAGGAGTTAAAGGTAATCCGGCAAGGCAGATACAGCTGGGGATTGGGATCCCCGATACTGCTGCGGCGGTTACAGTGGAACAGCAATGTGCGTCGGCAATGCGGGCTTTTGAGGTAGCTGTTCAGCAAATACTTTTGGGGAAATCCGATATTGGACTGGCGGTAGGAATTGAAAACATGTCCCGGGTACCCCATTTATTATTAAATTCCCGGCGGGGACTGCGGATGGGCGATGGCGTGATTGTCGATGGCCTCATTTTTGATGCGTTAAATGATGCTTTTCTAAACTATCATATGGGAGTAACCGCCGAAAATCTGGCTAATATATACAAGATTACCAGGGAAGAACAGGATGAATTAGCCTTATTAAGTCATCAACGAGCGGTAGCCGCTACCCGAGAAGGAAAATTCAAAAAAGAGATTGTTCCGGTAGAGGTCCAATCCAGAGGGGGCGCGGTGCTGGTAGATACCGATGAACACCCGCGACCGGATGCATCCAAAGAGGGTTTGTCCAGATTGAACCCGGTTTTTAAACAAGGTGGAACAGTAACTGCAGGAAATGCCTCGGGGATTAACGACGCGGCGGCGGCAGTGGTTGTTATGTCGGCAGAGAAAGCTCGGGAAATGAAAATCGTTCCAATAGCCAAGGTCCTTGCCACAGCTTCCTGTGGAGTGGCTCCCGAAATAATGGGCATAGGACCAGCCTATGCCATTCCCAAAGCCCTTGATTATGCCGGTCTTGATCTGAGGGATATAGATTACTATGAAATCAACGAAGCTTTTGCTGCTCAGTTTTTAGCGGTAAATCGCCTGTTGAATCTTGATTTGAATAAAGTAAATGCCAACGGTTCCGGCATTGCACTTGGCCACCCGGTAGGCTGTACAGGCATACGTATAATAGTTACATTGCTATACGAAATGAAACGCCGGGGAAGCAGACTGGGTGTAGCCGGGCTATGTGTGGGCGGCGGCCCGGCCATGGCTACTGTGTTGGAAAGTTTGCCTGCCTAAGTACATATCTAGGATATTGTTTCCCTAACGTTGACTTTCCATTTCATAGCGTTTTAGTATCTGCATCTCTGAAAAGTATTTAAAATAAAAATAGTTATCTCCATGGGACAAACCATTTCTTTACTCATGGTGTAAATAACCTTAAATAATCTGTTGATATTCTGAAAGCTGAAATTAAGGAACCAAAGATGCCCGCCCCTTAACAAAAAAGTCGAAATAGTAACAAGCCCAAAAGTCAACGCAAGAAAAGTGACTAAAGATAGGTGGTCGGAGGAAACATCAGGATCACACTTTAAAACTTTACCTGTTTTCAGTTTCCAGGGAACAATCAGATTATAACCAGGACGGGCAGTTACAGATTTAAAAAGAAAGGGTGGATTGCAGTGATTACTTCCGAAGAATATATAAGCAGGCTAAAGGGAATGAAAAAAAATATTTACATGGGAGGTGAGTTGGTAGAAAGAACGGATCCCAAAATTATGCCGGGTATCAACGTGATTGCTTTAACTTATGATCTGGCAAATGAGCCAGGTTACAAGGAAACTCTTACTGCAACTTCGCATCTTACAGGAGAAAAAATAAACCGGTTTACTCATATTCACCAAAGCCCGGAGGACCTAAAAAAGAAACAGGAAATGACCAGGCTATTGACGAGAAGGTCGGGATTTTGTATTCAAAGATGTATGGGTATTGACGCCATGAATGCTCTTTCGGTAGTCACCAAAGAAATTGACGAGGCCAAGGGAACGGAATATTATCAAAGGTTTTTAAAATATCTTCGCTACTGGCAGAAGAACGACATAAACGGGTCCTGCGCCCAAACAGATACCAAGGGCGATCGTTCACTGAGACCTCATGAACAGCCCGATCCCGACCTCTATGTCAGGGTGGTGGAACGAAGAAAAGACGGAATAGTGGTACGGGGAGCCAAGCAACATATTACCACGGCCCCGTTTGCTGAAGAAATTATTGTGGTACCGACCAGAACCCTTCGCCCGGAAGACGCAGATTATGCGGTTGCTTTTGCGGTTCCCGGGGATCAGGATAGAGTGCGCATAGTCAACCGTGCCTCCTCGCCCCGGCCGCGACAGCACTTAAAATGCCCCCTTGCCGATTACGGCAGCTGTGATGGTTTCATTATTTTCGATGACGTATTTGTGCCGTGGGAAAGGGTATTTATGTGTGGCGAGCATGAATTTGGCGGGCGCCTTGCTCTTCTTTTTGCTCTTTTCCATCGGCACAGCTATACCGGCTGCAAGCCGGCCGTTACCGATGTAATCATGGGGTTTACCGCCCTGGTGGCAGAGTACAACGGGGTGGACAAAGCCCAGCACATCCGGGAAAAGCTTTCAAAATTAATGGGGGTAGCTGAGTTGGTGTACGCAGCCGGCATAGCCGGGGCCGACTATTCCACGGTCTCCTCCTCGGGAACCCGTATTCCAGATCCTTTATTTTGCAACGTCGGCAGGAGGCATGCAGGGGAGAACATCTATCATGAACATGAGATACTCACAGAGGTAGCCGGGGGGTTGCCGGCGACCCTCCCCTATGAAGATGATTTTTTCAATGAAGAGACAAAATCCCTGTTAAACAAATATATGATTCGCAATGAGAAAATAACGGCGGAAAATCAGCACCGTTGCTTCCGGGCCATAGGCGATTTAAACTGCTCTTCCTTTGGTGGCGTATGGCAATATGCCGGTGTGCATGGTGGAGGTTCTCCTATAATGGAAACTATTGCCATCCTGGGAAATTATGATCTGGATCTTCGTAAGGAAATCGCCAAAAAACTGGCCGGCATCAAGTTTTAGCCTATTTGTATTTAATGCAAAACCTCCTTGAAGTTTGAATTAAAAATGTTTATAACTACCCGCCCTGATTTACAATCTCGATTGTTCTTTGAAAACCGAAAAAAAATCCCAGGTAGAAATACTTTATAACTGGGTAAGGTTACACAGATCAAACGAATGCCTCACACCAGAAGAGTATTATAACAGGCACCTCGCTGTTTTGATAGGTAAGTATTCCCGTGATTAATTGAATTACCTTGCGTTTTGCTGCCTAAGAAACAGGAAGCAGTGCGAAATATTAACAAATTGATCACTGTTGTAAGCCCACGGTTTTAAAAAATACAAGGAGGTAGTTACATGAACATGATTCAGTTCTCCAGGGAGGGACGGCTGGCAATATTAACCGTTAACAATCCTCCGGTAAATGCTTTAAATGCCGAAGTAATAGATTCTTTTCAAGAACGTTTAGCCCGGTTGGCACTGGAAACAGATCTGGGGGCGTTAGTTATTACTGGAGCGGGTGACAAGGCGTTTATTGCAGGTGCCGATATAAGTGAATTCCCCTCTCTTTCCGGGAAGGATGGGGAGAGACTTAGCCGGAAAGGCCAACTTGTATTTCAGCAAGTGGCGGATCTTCCGGTTCCGGTAATTGCCGCCGTAAACGGTTTTGCTTTGGGCGGTGGATTGGAACTGGCCTTAGCCTGTGACATCCGGGTGGCCTCCGAAAATGCCAGATTGGGTTTGCCGGAAGTATCCCTGGCAATAATGCCTGGATATGGGGGAACGCAGCGCTTGCCGCGGATAATTTCTTTGGGTAAAGCCAAGGAGTTGATATTTACCGGTGATATGATCTCTGCTTCGGAGGCCCTTCGCATAGGTCTTGTAGAATACGTGGTCCCGAAAAACGAGGCTCTTGATAAAGCCAAACAGATCGCCTTGGCTATTCTCAAACGGGGGCCGCTAGCAATTCGGGCAGCTAAACGGGCAGTAAACCGGGGACTGGAACTAACCCTGGAAGAAGGTTTGAAACAAGAAACGAATATGTTTAAAAATCTGTTCGATACCGAAGATAAAATCGAAGGGATCCGGGCATTTTTGGAAAAACGCGCTCCGGAATTTAAGGGCCGGTAGCCCTATAAAAGATTCCAAAAGGTTTTATCATTATCTTTAAAAAAAATTCGGAGGTAATTCCGGTGGAGATAAATAGTATCGGAGTAGTAGGTGCCGGTATTATGGGCAGCGGGATCGCACAGGTTTTAGCCCAGGCCGGTTATAATGTGATTATCCAGGATCTTGAGCACTGGTTTGTAGAGCGCGGTTTAGCGATGATCGATAAAATTATTTCCAGGGCGGTAGAGAAAAACAAATTAAGTCGCGAAGAGGCGGAAGCCCTAACCGGCAGGGTAAAGGGAACCACCAGCTTAGAAGATCTCGGGGAAGCAGAAATGGTGATTGAAGCTATAGTAGAGGATATGGATAAAAAAAAGGAACTTTACCTTAAGCTGGATAGGTTGGCCAAACCGCAGGCTATTTTGGCTTCGAATACTTCCGGCCTGAGTATTACTGAAATAGCTTCCGTTACCAAGCGTGCTGACCGGGTAATCGGGATGCATTTTTTCAACCCGGCTCCGGTGATGAAGCTGGTAGAGGTAGTGCGGGGTGTGGATACATCTGATCAAACCTTCAATATGATCATGGATCTGGCCTGCAAATTGGGGAAACAGCCGATTGCAGTTAATGAGGCTCCCCTGTTTGTAGTCAACCGGATTTTGGTTCCAATGATCAATGAAGCGATATTTGTCCTGTTGGAGGGTACTGCTTGTGCGGAAGATATAGACAGGGGGATGGTGCTGGGGGCCAACCATCCCATAGGCCCGTTGGCTCTGGCGGACCTGGTGGGCCTGGACGTGGTTTTAATGGTTCTGGATAACCTTTTTTATGAAACCAAGGATTCCAAATATCGAGCCTGCCCTTTACTTCGTAAACTGGTCCGGGCGGGCCGCCTGGGACGGAAAGCAGGTCGTGGGTTTTATGATTACTAGTTATTAACCAATTATTTTTTTGTCCTTGATTTTGAAGGCAGGGTTCTAGTCCCCTGCCTTCAACTATTGCCGGGCCAGGCTCAAGACCTCTTGCCCTTTCCCCAGCCATTCTTTTATGTTAAAGTAATACACAGCACCTAACCGGTTCTAGATGGGGGTTTGTTTTATGAAAAAGCAACTTATTAGAAATTTGCGGATCGGAGACGAGGTGGAGACACAGGCACTGATTTTGGAAATATATCGCTCCAGCTATTCTTCTCCGAACCGGATTGGGGAATATTTTTTAAGGATGGTTCTGGGGGATATTAGCGGGACTGTCAAAGGTATATTGTGGGACACGGCTATAGTCAGGGAGCCATTAAATAGGGGTGACGTGGTATTTGTCCGGGGCGAGGTAAACGATTATCACGGACCCCAGGTAGTGATCAACGATATTAAAAAACTTGATATGGAGAAGGTTAATCGCAGCTTTTTTCAGGCGGTATCGAATCAAGATCCGCAGAAAATGCTGACCGAACTTAAGAAGGTGATCACTGAAGAGATCACCGATCCCTACTTGAAACTGCTGCTGAGATCTTTTTTCAGTGATCCGGAGTTTGTCCGCAAATTTGCACTTGCCCCGGCTGCCAGGACTATCCACCATAATTATGCCGGCGGCTTGCTGGAGCATACCCTGGAGGTAATCTCAATCTGTCGTCTTTTTGCCACGCTTTATCCCCGGCAGTTAAAAATGGATTTGTTGTTTACCGGGGCGATTTTACATGATGTGGGGAAGATAGAAGAATATGATTCCACCAGTTTAAGTTTTGAGTTTTCCGATCGAGGAAAACTGGTAGGCCATATTAGTATTGGGAAAGAAATGCTGGATCAAAGAATTTTCCAGATTAAAGATTTTCCGGAACAGTTGAAACTTGAGCTGGAACATATGATTATTGCTCACCACGGCTTAAGAGAGTGGGGCTCACCGGAGGTTCCAAAAACCATTCATGCCTTTGCCCTGTTTCATGCCGATCTGGTAAGCGGCAGGTTGAATCAATTCATTAGAATTATGGATAAACATTCCCCGGATTCCGGTTACTGGTCTGAATGGGATCGCTTTTTAGAACGCAGCGTTTATGTTAAATCCCCTTTTGAAAAAGAGGAATAACCAACCGCGGTCAAACAAAAAAGCCCTTGGTTTTAAAGTTAAAGCAGGCGGCAGAATGAAGGATATTTCCCGGCAATTGAAGAAACTCATCTCCATTATAGTCAGTTGTTGGCGGTGAACCAGAGATGAAAGAAACAAGCAAACAAAAAAGATATATTTCCCGAGCGAAAAGCCTGCGTCCCAAAGTGGTATTGTTTGAACAAGATGCAAGTTATTATTATTTAAAGGGCAGTTATTATCTTCACCGGAACAAGCCGATTAAAGCTCAGCTGTTTTTTAAAAAGGCTATGGAGACCGAACCGGAAAACCCTTTACACCATTACAATTTGGCGTGTTTGTTAAGCAAAATCAACCAGTTGGAAGAAGCCAACCATATTTTTAAACATATTGTCAGCAAACTTGATCCCGAGATGACAGAGTGTTATTTTTTAATGGCGGTTAACTGTGGTTTGCTTGAGGACCTAGATGAAGCCAAGGGGTATCTTCAGAAATATATTGAGCTTTCTCCGGAAGGAGAGATGGCCGAGGAAGCGGTAGATTTAATATTTGCCCTGGAGGAGGAGGAAAGCCTGCTGGAGCCGGTAACCCAGATGACAGCTCAAGAAAGCGAAGAACTGCTGAAAGAAATTTTACAGCTGGGTCGAACAGGGCCTAAGCAGCAATACCTAAAAAACCGCTATTTTAAAGATAGCCTGTTCAGGGGGCTTTACCAGGGGAGCGATGAGTTAAAAGAAGAGGTTATTAATATATACGGTCTGATCGGTTCGGAAGCTGCCCCTCATCTCCGTCAGTTTGTAGCCAATCCTTGGATTAAAGAACGTTTCCGACAGATGGCTTTACTGGTTTTAAAAAACCTTTCTACGACATCAGGTTGCCGCATATACCAACAAGGAAAATTTGTGGAAGTTGATCTTTTAATTTATCCGATTACTACTCCGGTTTGGAAGCGGCACTGGCAGCAGGTGATCAGTTGTACTTTAAATCATATGCGGCAAAGCACATATTACGTTGAGGAATTTTACGAAGATGTGTTGGCAATCTGGCTCGATTTTATAAACCAGTCATATCCCGATATTCCCCGGATAAGAAAACCCCAAACTTGGGCGGCGGGCCTGGAGTACAGCCTGGCCCGGTTTCATTTTTTAAATATTACCCAGAAAGAGTTGGCCATAAAATATGGTGTATCTCCGGCCAGCGTAGGAGCCAAGTTCAAGATTATAAACCAGGCCCTGCAAATCGATCAAAAAGCCTATCGCAATATGATTTCCATATTGACCCGCCGGGAGTGGGAGCAAAACTAATTTTTAAGGTATCGTATTTAATTACTGTTCTATATAATTAGAACTCACGAATAAACAAGTCTCCTATTTCACCGGAATTGTTAATCTAAAATTATAAATCAGGAGCAGAGATGAGTAAAGGCAAACAGCTGTTTATCTGTCGGCAATGCGGCTACGAAACATTTAAATGGCTGGGGCGTTGCCCTTCTTGCAACAGCTGGAATTCTTTCCTTGAATCAGCGCCCTCTTCCCGGAGAACCGCTTCCCCGGCGCAGGTCTGTTTGTTAAATGATGTGCCGGTGCAATCAGACCATCGCCTGTGTACCGGCCTGGCGGAATTTGATCGGGTTCTTGGGGGGGGCGCTGTTCCCGGCTCGGTGGTCCTTCTGGGAGGTGATCCCGGTATCGGGAAATCTACCCTGCTTCTACAGATCGCCTCCCGGTTATCATTCCATTATAAGGTTATCTATATCAGCGGAGAAGAATCACCCCATCAGCTGAAATTGAGAGCAGAACGCATCAGGGCCGGTGCCAACCTGCTGGTATCTGCAGAAACCGGACTGGACAGCATACTGGAGGTTGCCTCCAGGCACCGGCCCGGGGTAATGGTGATCGATTCGGTACAATCTTGCTACCGGTCAGAGTTGGGCGGAGTTCCGGGCAGTCTGATTCAGGTAAGAGAAGCAACTGCCGAACTGGTACAGCTGGCCAAGGAAACCGGGGCGGTGGTTTTTCTAATTGGCCATGTTACCAAAGAGGGGATTATGGCCGGCCCCCGGTTGTTGGAACATATGGTGGATACGGTTCTTTATCTGGAGGGAGATCGCGACCACTTTTTCCGGATTTTACGTGGAGTAAAAAACCGGTTTGGTTCAACCAATGAAATCGGTGTGTTTGTAATGGAGGAACACGGGCTGGAAGAGGTGGTTAACCCTTCCGCCCTGTTTGTTACCCGACGTTCCCGTAATGTTCAGGGGGCGGTAGTAACTGCCAGTATGGAGGGGACTCGCCCTTTGCTGGTAGAAGTTCAGGCTCTGGTTATCCCCTCATGTTACGCCACCCCCCGACGAGCGTCAGTGGGGATAGATTTGAACCGGGCGGCCCTGATCATGGCGGTGTTGGACAAACACGCCGGGATTTCTTTTGTCGGGCTGGACACCTTCATTAACGTGGTGGGAGGAATTCGGATCCCCGAACCGGCGGTTGATCTTACCGTGGCGGCCAGTCTGGTATCCAGCCGATCAGGAAGGGCAGTAGGCAGCGATACGGTAGTTATCGGTGAGATTGGATTAACCGGCGAGATCCTACCGGTAAGCAACGCTAAAGCCCGGTTGCGAGAAGGTGCCACATTGGGTTATCACAAATACATTCTTCCGCAGGCCAATCTATCAGGTTTGAAAGAAGGGGAACAGGGTTCTATAAATATAACTGGTGTAGGTAATATAAAAGAAGCGATTGACGCATGTCTGTTATGATAACAGGAAATGCCCCAGGGTATTAATTTTGCTTTCTTCCTGACTAATGATCTCCTGCAGGTCGAAATCTAACAGATCGCATAAGGCAGTAAGATAAAACAGGTGGTTTCCGATCTCCTCAGCGATCACCTCACGGCAGGGTTCACAGAGTTTCCCTTTGATATGAGAGTCCATAAACTTGCAACAATCCTTTAAAGAATCACGAGGTGGGTACTGCTGTTTTCCGGCATTAATGGAGATGCAGCCACAGCTGGTTACCGTTTTAATGATACTACGATTAACTCGTGCAGCCGATTCCTGGTATTTGGAAAGGCAATCCAAGATACTGCGGTGGCGAATCAATACCTGAGACACCAAATCTTGAAACTCGCCGACTGCTTCGCCGCTTTTCATTAATGGTCACCTCATATTTTAGTAATGTAATTGCAACGTAATTATACTTTTTAGATTCACCTGCTGTCAACCTTCGGTCGAGGCCAAATACGGTTTTAGGCGTGCTTGGCTTCCGAGAAACGCTAAAACTTAAGCAAAACAGGCCAATTACCTTAATTGACACTTTGCCGGGCGTTATGTTACTATACATTGAAGGGGAAGAAGGTGATAGCTTGTTTAATATTGGGGATAAGGTAGTCTATCCCATGCATGGGGCGGGGGTAATTGAAGCTATTGAAGAGAAAGAGATACTGGGAGACCGCAAAAAATATTATGTGATGAAACTGCCCATGGGTGAAATGAAAGTGATGATCCCCATGGATAATGTTTGTCAGATAGGCTTAAGGGGAGTTATTGACGAAGATGCGGTAGAAAAAGTTTTCAAGATCCTGCAGGAACAGGCCGGGGAAACTCCCTCCAACTGGAACCGTCGGTACCGCAACCACCTTGAAAAGATTAAAAGCGGCAATATTTTTAAAGTGGCGGAAGTGGTTCGCAATTTGATTTTGCGGGATCAGGAAAAAGGTTTATCCACCGGGGAACGGAAAATGCTGGAAAGTGCCAGGCAAATTTTAATCAGTGAATTGGAGCTGGTCCCGGGGATGGATCGTGAGACAATTGATCAAAAGTTAGAACAAATATTTATTGAACCCTCAGAAGAGTGTGACTCCCCACAGGATTAATGTTTACAAGATAGCAATTAATTAGTCTTTAAAAAAATAATTGTTCATTTTCATGTATATTCCAACTTGATTTTAGTTAAAACTATAAGTTACAATACAGCTAGGTTATAGCTTTTTTTTTGTTATTTTATATTTTTTTTGTTATTTATTTTTCTTTGGCCTTATTTTATTTTATAAGAGGTGAATCAGGTGGGTCGCAAGGTGTTACGGGTTATCATGACCCTTATAGGAGCGGTCATTGGCCTTTATATAACTAACAGCCTGGTGCCGACGTTTATCCTGGCTATTGGCGCTCCAATAAACGTTCCTGCCCCCAGCATCTTATCAATATTTGGGGGAACGTTATTTGGAATGTTGTTTTATTTTATCAGCCCGGTGATATTTAACCGGGTAGATCGGTTTTTTATCTGGTGTGACAGCAGGCTTAAGCTGATCCCTACCCAGGATATTGCTCTGGCGGTGTTCGGGCTTATTATTACTTTGCTCATCGGGGCGCTGCTTAGTTTCCCGATTTCCCGGATCCCGGTAATCGGAGTATATCTTTCCCTGGCTATTTCTTTGGTGTTTGCCTATTATGGGGTGAGATTTATCCTTCATCGAAAAGAGGATTTTTCCTTTTTAACCCCCCTGTTCAATCTGGCCGGTCGCAATACTGCCGATAAATCCAACCGCAGTTATAAAATTTTGGATACCAGTGCCATAATTGATGGACGGATTATAGATATATGTAAAACAGGATTTTTAGAAGGGACCATTGTAGTGACAGGATTTGTTCTGGAAGAACTGCGCCACATTGCCGATTCTCCTGATCTGTTAAGACGTAACCGCGGACGGCGTGGCCTGGATATATTAAATAAAATCCAAAAAGAGATGGATACGCCGGTGAAGATCCAGGAGACAGATTATGAAGATTTGACCGATGTGGATAGCAAACTGGTCCGGTTGACCAAAGAGATGAAAGGCAAAATTATTACCAATGATTTTAACCTGAACAAAGTATGCGAACTGCAGGGTGTTTCGGTGTTAAACATCAATGAGCTAGCCAACGCCGTAAAACCGGTGGTCTTACCCGGGGAGGAGATGTCCGCTCAAATCATCAAGGATGGTAAAGAATCCGGTCAGGGGGTAGCCTATCTGGACGATGGAACGATGGTTGTGGTGGAGGGCGGCAAGAAACATATTGGTGACACCATAGATGTTCTGGTGACCAGCGTACTGCAAACTGCCGCAGGCAGGATGATCTTTGCCAAGCCTAAACTATCTCCCGAGAGGGTTTCCGGAGTTAAATGAGCAGGGCGGCAATAATTGTTGCTGCCGGAGAAGGGCGGCGGATGGGCAGTACGGTACGTAAACAGTACCTGCCCCTGGAGGGTGTACCGGTAGTGGCCCACACGATAAGGACCTTTACCGGTCTGAGCAATCTGTTCCACCAGTTAATCCTAGTTGTTCCGGAAGGAGAACTTGAATTTTGTGAGGGGGTAATTAAACCTTACTGTCAGGTAAATTTGCTTCAACTGATAGAGGGCGGCTCTAGGCGTCAGGACTCAGTGTTTAAGGGTCTAAAAGAGATTAGCAAAAACATTGAATTGATCTGTATACATGATGGGGTAAGGCCCCTGGTGACAAGGGCTTTAATAACTTCTGTGATGGAGGAGGCGGCCAGACATGGCGCCGCTATCCCCGGGGTGGCGATAACCGATACGTTAAAGGTATTGAATACAAACGACACGGTACGCTCTACCATCCCCCGGAGTAAAATCCGTCTGGCTCAAACCCCACAGGCATTCCAGCGAGAACTGATTGTAGAAGCCTACCGCAAAGCTTTTCTTCTGGGGATTGAGGCTACCGATGACTCTTACCTATTGGAACTCCTGGATGCCCGGGTTCAGGTGTTGCCCGGGGATCCTTGTAATATAAAAATTACCGGACCTCATGACCTGGTGGCGGCGTCAGCCTACCTGAGGGGAGGTCAATAACGTGCACCGTGTGGGGTTAGGATTTGATCTCCACCCCCTGGTTAAGAACCGCCCCTTGTGGCTGGGAGGGGTGAACATACCTTTTAAATTAGGCTTACAAGGTCACTCTGATGCTGATGTGCTTCTACACAGCATAGTGGATGCCTTGCTAGGGGCAGCGGGTCTAAAAGATATCGGCCATCATTTTCCTTCAGAAGATCAACGCTACCGGAACGTTTCCAGTATGAAACTTCTCCGGGAAACATACAAACTGATTTCTGTGCGGGGATATCAGGTAATTAATGTAGATGCCGTAATCATCTCCCAGGAACCCCGGCTTTCTCCATATATCAATGAGATGAACGGTAATATTTCAGCGGCCTTAAATATTGACCCGGGCATGGTGTCCGTGAAATCCACTACTACTGAAGGCCTGGGTATATGCGGGCAAGGAGACGCAATGGCTGCCCAGGCGGTAGTGTTAATAACCCGGGATTGAAATTTTAAAGTATTTTACCTTGCCGCACTTGGTAAACAACTTGTGCCAGGATATGCTGAAAAAAAGGGGAGTAATTGCGTGGCTTTACAATTGTACAATACCGCTACCCGCACCAAAGAAAATTTTAAGCCGGCTCGGTTCCCAAAAGTGAAATTTTATGTCTGCGGCCCCACTGTGTATGACTATATTCATATTGGTAACGCCAGGGTTTTTATAGTTTGTGATGTGATCCGCCGGTATTTGGAATACCGCGGATTCCAGGTGGTAATGGTTCAGAATTATACAGATATTGACGATAAGATGATCCGCCGGGCGGAACAGGAAAAAGTGTCGGTGTCCGAGCTGGCCCATCGCTACATTACTGCTTATGAACAAGATGCCCGGAATCTAAAAATTCGGCCGGCGGATCGTTCCCCCCGGGCTACAGAGCATATCCCCCAGATCATATCATTAATTGAGAAGTTGCTTCAGAAGCAACTGGCTTATGTTGGCGGCGGGGATGTATATTTTGATACCGCCCGTTTTCCCCGTTATGGGGTTCTTTCACGGCAGGAAAGGGAAGAACTGTTGTCCGGGGCCCGGATAGAGCCCGGTAAAGAAAAAAGGAATCCCCTGGATTTTACTCTATGGAAGCAGCAAAAACCCGGGGAGCCGGCTTGGGAAAGCCCCTGGGGAAAAGGCCGGCCGGGGTGGCACATAGAATGTTCGGCCATGTCCATGCATTACCTGGGCGATACCCTGGATATTCATGCCGGTGGTTCGGATTTAATTTTTCCCCATCATGATAATGAAATTGCTCAGAGCGAGGGAGCTACCGGCAAACCTTTTAGCCGGTACTGGCTACATGTAGGCTATTTGAACCTGGAACACCAGAAAATGTCCAAGTCCTTAGGCAATGTTCTTACAGTTCGCCATTTGCTAAAACGGCACAACCCGTACGATTTACGTTTTTTTATGATTTCCGCACACTACCGGAATCCGGTTAATTTTAGTGAAACACTGCTTAAGCAAGCACACCAGGGCCGGCAAAGGTTGCAGGAACTGGTGGATAACCTGGGGCATGCACTTGATATAGCGCTTGAAAACCAAAGGGGTACCGCTCCTCCCCCTGTAGCCCTGGCAAAATTCCGGGAACGGTTTGCAGAAGCCATGGATGATGACTTTAATACTGCCGGAGCGGTGGCGGTGCTGTTTGAATTAGCCCGGGAGGCCAATCTTTACCTGAAACAAAACTATCCTTATCAGAAAGAAGTGGTGCAAGATATTTTACAGTTTTACCGGGAGGTTAATGAGATTTTAGATATTATTGATTTTAATTCCGGCCCTGAAATAGAGAAAAAGATCCTGGAAGCGATCACTGCTCGCGAACTGGCCAGGAAAAACAAGGATTGGGAAGTTGCCGATCGGATCAGGGAGGAGTTACTGGCCGGGGGTATTATTCTGGAGGACACACCCCACGGCGTTCGGTGGAAACAAAAATAACCGCTGTACAATTTTTTTTGGGAGGGTGAATATATATGCATGTTGAGCTGTTGGCCTGGACTGATGAGCCGGAGCGGACCGTGTCTGCCGCTGCCCGGCTGTGCTATTCATCAGATTCGGCATCGGAGTTGGCCCGGAAAATGACCCCCGTGAAACAGGTTGCCTTTATTGGGAAACTGGTGGATATGGGGCATCAGTCCCCGCTGGAACATGCCTCCTTTACTTTTGCAGTAGAAGGAGTTAGCCGGGCACTATCCCACCAACTGGTGCGTCATCGCATCGCTTCTTATTCCCAAAAATCTCAGCGCTATGTAGAAGAAAGCGGCTTTGATTATATAACTCCCCCCCTGGTGGCCGTCTCCCCCGAGGCACGCCGGATATTTACCGAACAGATGGAACATGTCCGGGAGGCTTACCGCCGGTTGTGTGAAATAGTACCACGGGAGGATGCCCGCTACGTGCTGCCCAATGCCTGCGAAACCAAGCTGGTGGTAACTATGAATGCTCGCAGCTTATTGCATTTTTTTCAAGTTCGCTGTTGCCGGCGCGCCCAGTGGGAAATTCGACAGTTGGCTGAACAGATGCTCCAGGAGGTGCGCCGGGTATCCCCAATGCTCTTCAAACATGCCGGCCCGCGCTGTGAAACGGAAGGAATTTGCCCCGAGGGTGAACTTTCCTGCGGTCGCCTGAAAAACAAGGATGGCTGATCTTAGAGAAGACCTGGTGATTGGACGACAGCCGGTTCTGGAAAGTTTGAAACAGGGCCACCCGGTAAAGATATTGCTGGTTGGCAACCAGAAGGGGGTCATCATAAATTCAATCCGGAAACTGGCCCGAAACAAACAGGTACCGGTGGAACAGTTAAGCAAACCGGAATTTGAACATGCTATCGGGTTTCTTTCCGGCCACCAGGGGGTGGCTGCGCAGGTAAAGCAGTTCAGCTATTTATCGCTGGAAGATCTGCTGGCAGGCTTTGTTTCTTCCCGAGATCTGCCCTGGATGTTACTGTTGGATCACCTTCAAGATCCTCAAAATTTGGGAGCCATAATTCGCACTGCCTATTTTGCAGGGGTGGGGGGGGTGGTTATTCCCAAGCGACGCTCGGCGCGGGTTACCCCTGCCACCCGCAAAGCAGCGGCCGGCGCAGCGGAGAAACTGCCGGTGGTCCAGGTTAATAATCTGGCTCAGACAGCCAAGCGACTTAAGAAGGAAGGTTACTGGATATACGGGGCCGAAACAGATGGGGATCTTCCCTATTACCAGGCAGATTATGGGGTTCCTTTAGCCCTGGTGTTGGGGTCAGAGGGGCAGGGGCTTTCCCCGCTGGTACGCCGTCACTGCGATCAGATTCTGTATATTCCTATGTGCAAATCTGGTGGTTCGCTGAACGTGTCGGTTGCTGCCGCTGTAATAATATTTGCTGCCTGCAGCCAGCGCCAGAAATGGTCTTGATGCAGCACTCAACCCGGGGAAGCAGTTACCGACGGGTAACATACAAAGATGCACTTCCGGGCGGCAGGGTGGCAAGTGATAAAATTTGTTTCTTTGAATTGAGCGCTAGATAGCTTGACCCATATTAGGCGGATAGGATATAATGTCTGCGAAACGATTCCCCAATCACAATTGACGGAGGCGATGTTGGTGAGCTTTCCGGCTCGGGAGATGAAGGAAATTCCGAGGGTATATGTGGAATTTGACGTCCAAAGCGATGAAGATATAGTTACAGAAGCCAAGCAAGGCAGTTCTATTGCGCTTGAATTTTTAATCAATAAGTACAAAAATTTTGTTAAGGCCAAGGCCAGATCTTATTTTTTAATCGGAGCCGATCGGGAAGATATAATTCAAGAAGGAATGATCGGTCTTTATAAAGCTATCCGGGATTTCAAGGGCGACAAACTTTCTTCATTTCGGGCGTTTGCGGAGCTATGTATTACCCGCCAGATAATAACCGCCATCAAGACCGCCACCCGGCAGAAACATATCCCTTTGAATTCTTATGTTTCTTTAAATAAACCGATCTACGATGAAGATTCAGATCGAACCTTGCTTGATGTGTTATCGGGTACCAAAATCACTGATCCGGAAGAACTGATGATTAACCGCGAAGAATATAATGATATTGAATTTAAAATGGGAGAAATCCTCAGTGACCTGGAGTGGAAGGTGCTGACCCTATACCTGGAGGGAAAATCATACCAGGAGATCGCCCTGGAGCTCAGGCGACATGTTAAATCTATCGACAATGCCTTGCAACGGGTAAAAAGAAAACTGGAGCGTTACCTGGAGGTGCGTCAAAGCTAAGAAGGGCGGTTGACAGTTTGTATGTTCCGGTATATAATGAACACGCTTTAGCAAGCGGGTGTAGCTCAATGGCAGAGCCCTAGCTTCCCAAGCTAGTTGCGTGGGTTCGATTCCCATCACCCGCTCCAGTACACGGCGCGGGGTGGAGCAGTCAGGTAGCTCGTCGGGCTCATAACCCGGAGGTCGCAGGTTCGAACCCTGCCCCCGCAACCACTTTTAAGGAAATCGCTGCCGCGATTTCCTTAATATATTAACCGTATATCTTCAAGTGCTTGCTCACGTAGCTCAGGAGGTAGAGCGTATCCTTGGTAAGGATAAGGCCACCGGT
>CAYXBB010000013.1:0-38391 GCA_964463285.1 uncultured Syntrophomonadaceae bacterium
CCCCAATAAAATATCAAGTGTTTGGGAAAAATCTGTTCCGTAAACACTTGATATGTTGTGTTCTACTACACTGTCCGAAATGTTACTGGATAAATATGTGTTTAACCTGCTGGATTTCCTGTTGATCGGCCTGTTCGGCCGGTTTATAGTAGCCTTTCTGTTCCGCTACCTGATAAAGCTGGTACTGAAATTGCTCGTCGGCGTTGCGGATCTGCTGCAGGGTTTGTCTCAAATTTTGGTCTGAACATTGAGCAATAACGCCGGCATAACCGGTCAGGCTGCTGTTAATCATGGAAAGGATATCGTTTACCATTTCTTTTTCTTGCATCTGCCTCAACTCCTTTAATGTAGAAATGACATTAACTTATTTTTGGTATTCAGAGCAGACTGGGCCGACTGTTGGAACATCTGCTTGATCTGGGGATCAATACACTGCCCTGCATATTGTTCCAGCTTAACCTGAGCAGTTTCATGGGATCCGATGAGGTGGCGTAAATTTTGCAGTTCCTGTTTGTTAAGGGGCACTGTGTTAATACTCCTTTCCGGGATTGATTTTAGCGGTTTTAGCTTTCCCTGAGGCGTGCTATCTATACAGGAAAAATCTTAACCCGGTTATAGCTGATTGTTTGTTTGCACTTGGTGTATTTAAGAAACCTGGTCATGATATAGAATATGCCAATTTTCTGGGCTGATCCACCCTGCCCGGAAGCTACCGGGTATGATTAAACTACATTCTTAAGTAAAAGATATAGGAAACAGCACAGTACCTTAAAGGCAGGGGGTTTGGGAATTTGGTAGTGGTGATATTGCGGACCTTGATACTGTTTGTGTTGGTGGTTGTGGTAATGAGGCTGATGGGTAAGCGGCAAATCGGGCAGCTACAACCTTACGAGTTGGCAGTGTTGATCATGGTTTCAGCTCTGGCGGCCATCCCCATGGAGGATATCGGCATACCGCTAATAAACAGCATAATTCCCATAGCGCTACTGCTTTCATTTCAGGTGTTGGTTTCATTTTCCGCTCAAAAAAGCGAGCGGGTAAGGGCAATGTTATGCGGGCGGCCCAGCGTGGTGATCATGAACGGCAAAATAATGGAGGCTGAGCTCAAAAATCTACGGGTAAACATCAATGATCTGTTAGAACAGCTGCGGATAGCAGGTTATTCTAACATCGCCGAGGTGGAATTTGCCATCATGGAGACCAACGGTGAACTTAGTGTAGTTTCAAAATCCCAGTACCGGCCGGTTAAACCCAAGGATATTGGAATTTCAACCTCTTACGAGGGACTTCCTTACCCTTTGGTTATCGATGGGAATGTAAATTATGAAAATCTCTCCAAGGTCAAGTTAGACGAGTTATGGCTTAAGGAAGAACTGGCTAAATTTGGGATGACCTCCTTTCAGGAGGTGTTGTTTGCCAGCCTGGATACTGAGGGCAATTTATATTATCAGCGAAAGGATGCATTTGCATGAAAATGGTTTGGGTGGCAATAGGGATTATAGTGTTGATAAGTGCCTCCGCTGCCGGACTTTATAAGTACAGTGCCCGGCTTCATCGCCAGCTTCACGGAAGTCTGGAAGAACTGGAACTTGCTACGGAGGCTGAAAACTGGGCAAAGGCAAAGCAGATATCGAACAGGCTGGAAAAATCCTGGAATAAAGCCGATGCTCTCTGGTCACCGGTAATGGATCGCCGGGATGTGGATCAGGTGGATGAGGCTATTACTCGGGTAGCCCACCTTTCCCAAAGCCATCAGAAAGAGGATCTTTTGTTAGAGGTTAACATCGCCAAACGCCTTATTTTCCGGTTAATGCAGAAAGAATCCTTGAGCATCAGAAGCGTTTTCTAGACGAACCCAAGTATCCAGCGGGCCAGCAGGAAGTAGATTAACAGGCCGCTGGTGTCAACCACGGTAGTGATCATGGGAGCGGAAATTACCGCCGGGTCGACTCCCCAGCGTTTAGCCAGCATCGGCAAAATAGCTCCGATAAAAGAGCTGATGGTTACGATTACTATCAAGGTGGCAGAGACGGTAAGGCCTATGTAAAGGGAGCCGTGCAGGAAATGTACAAACAGCAAGGAGGCTGCCGCCATGGTCATCCCCAACACCAGGCCCAGGCGAATTTCCCTCCAGACAACCCTTAAAAAATCCCTGGCGGTTACATCTCCTACCGCCATGGCCCGGATAACCAAGGTTGATGCCTGGGAACCGGCATTGCCGCCGGTGTCGATCAGCAGTGGTATAAAAAAAGTCAGTGTGACAACCTGGGCTAATATATGTTCATAATGTTTTAGAATAGTTCCGGTTAATGTTTGTACTACAAACAGCAGCAGCAGCCAGATAATTCGTTTTTGGAAAAGCGAATAAAAACCGGCATGCAGGTAAGGGCTATCCAGCGGCCGGCTCCCACCTAACATCTGGATATCTTCGGTTGCTTCATCCTCTATTACATCCAGGATATCATCAACGGTGAGAATTCCCACCATTTGGTTGTTGATATTAACTACCGGTAAGGCTACCAGATCGTAGCGGGCCAGCAGTCTGGCGGCATGTTCCTGGTCTTCTTCTGCTGGAACAGAAATTACATTGGTGGTCATGATCTCTTGCAAGGAACATCCCGGCGGAGACATAATCAATTCCCTAAGGGAAAGCACCCCGGCAAGCTGTCCCAAATGCCCTAAAACATAAATATAGGCGATAATCTCTGCTTTGTTGCCGATTTTACGGATATGGCCCAGGGTTTGTTTTACGGTCCACCATTCCCGGGCGGCAATATAATCTACGTTTGCCAGGCTGCCGGCGGTATCTTCTGGATAAAGCATAAGCTCACGGATTTGCTCCCGGTAAGGGTCTTGAAGGGCGGCCATAAGCTGCTCCGCCTGGCGGGGGTGGATTGCAGTAAACAGCTGAATGATAACGTCACTGGATAGTTGATTCAAGATATCTGTTTTAGGGATCAGCGGGAGATGATCCAGCAGGGCATACTGCTGATAGGGCTCGAGATATTCCAGGGCCCCGGCGGATATTTCTACCGGTAAAATAGTTAATAACTGCTGCCGGTTTTCGTAGCTCAGCTCTTTAAAGAGAACAGAAAGGTCGTAGGGTTGCAGATCTTTTAGCAGTTCGGTGATCCCGGTGGTGTCTTTTTCAGCCAGAAGAAGACGCAGGCTGTCTGCCTGGGAAGATGTATAAGAAACAGGCATGAGAAAATACCTCCTTTACAAGGCTGTGGTTACGTGGAAAGCCAGCTAACAAGTCTAAAAACACGTAATAAAAACAGGATAACCCGGGCCTTGGAATATCGTCACTATTACTCACAGCCTCACCTCCTTTTCTCATGCTCTCGAAATTAGTATATTACGGTTTTTTCAGGTTAGCAATAAATTTAATACGTTTGGATTGTGAGAGGCAAAAAAATGCCCTTACCGGTAAGGGCATAAATGGTGCGCCCGCAGGGATTCGAACCCCGACTTCAGGCTCCGGAGGCCTGCGTGATATCCCTTTCACCACGGGCGCCGACCTTGCTTATCATAGCATCTTGGGGAATCCAAGTCAACAAATCCGAAAATCCTCATTTACTGTTTATAAGAAATCTCACAGATAGCCCTGTTTGTAATTGTTAATTTCGGGTATTCTAGGGGATAATCGAACAGATAGATTTCCCGGGAAATAAAAGGCAAAAATTTCGCCCCGGAGGGGCAAACTGCAAACTATGGCGAAGATCGGACCGGCCATCAAAATTATTTATAATACAAAGAAACCGTTGCTTCGGACAGCTCTGATGATACTATTGGTTGCCTTCCAAGTTGTAATCTTCGGAAATCCTGTTGCCCTGGCTGTCCGGGAAGATCGGCCTGCAGAAAGACGAATAATTTTGTTGGTAACCGATCGTCTCAGCTACCCACTGTTGCGCGAAAAATCCGGGCCGGTTTTACGCTCTCTCATGATCCAAGGTGCCCTGGGGTTGATGAATACCCGGGCAGGGAGTTCAACCAGCGAAAGCGGTTATTTAAGCATCGGTGCCGGAGCCCGGGCGGTGGCCGGGCCGGAGGGGGGCCAGGCATACCAGCGAGAAGAAAGTGTGGATGCTTTGCCGGCTTCCCTGCAATACTTGAGAAATACCGGGCGGTTTCCTGCAGGAGAGATCTGTCATCTGCAGATCAACGCCCTGATAGGTAAAAACAGCCTGCTAAATCCCCCGGCCACTGTCGGCAGATTGGGTCAGCAACTGGCGGACAAAGGTCTGGTTACGGCGGTTTTTGGTAATGCCGATCACGGTTTTCCCAACCGCAGTGCCGTGTTGATTGCCATGAACCGGCAAGGAGAGGTTCCGCTGGGACAGATAGGCCCTGGAATTTTGAAAGAGGATCCGCTTTTCCCATATGGGCACCGGATTGATGTGCGGAAATTGTCCGGGCAGGTGGCGGAAACTCTGCCCAATGCTTCTTTGGTCGTGGTTGAGTTTGGCGATTTTGCGCGACTGGATCAGTACTGGAACCAGCTTTCATTGTCAAGGCAGCAGAGCCTGCTGGAGCAGACCATGGGGGAACTGGATCTTCTGCTGGAAGGTTTACATCCCTGGATAAAAGAGGGTACGGTGTTGGCACTGATCACTCCAACTCCTCCCGCGAATCTTCCGGGAGGGGGGGAAAGCCTAGTACCCGGTTTGTTCTTTGGCAATACGGCCCCTCCTGGGCTTTTATTCAGCACCAGCACCCGCCGGTTGGGCCTGATCACCAATACCGACCTGGCGCCTTTATTTGCTTCCTACCTGGAGGGGAGCGGAACCGCGATCACTGCCGGCCCGGAGATTTCCGCCCATCCCCATCAGGATCCTTTGGGTTACCTGGATCAGTTTTACAGGCGCTCCAGCTTGATATACTGGCAGCGCCCGCCGATTTTAAAAGGGTACGTGCTGGTCCTGATTGGGTTGTTGTTTGCTTCCCTGGGGGGTGTGCTGCTGGACATACCGGTGGTGACCGGGCTCAACTGGGGGTTTGAATTCATCATGCTGGTTCCACTGGCCGCTTTAATTTTAAGCCGGTGGGCTGAATTTCCCAATCCATCGGTTTGGCTATCCGGGATTTTGTTGGCCGGATTTACGGGGATCCTTCTGTTGCTGTTAAGCCCGCTTAAATCAAGGAATGTTAATGCCCTTTGGACTTCCCTGGGATTAACTACCGCGGTGCTTCTTCTGCTGGACACCTTGGGCGGCTCCAGCCTGCAGCAGTTTTCTCTTCTGGGATATGATCCAATCGCCGGATCCCGCTACTATGGTCTGGGCAACGAATACATGGGTGTACTTATAGGATCAACTCTGCTGGGAAGCATAACAGTGATCGGGAGTGTGCCTGTGGAAAAACCGGGCGCCCCGTCGTTAAATGACAAAAGCGAAAGACCGGCGGCGACAGGCGTATTTATTTTCTACCTGCTAATAATATATTTGATCTCCTCACCCGATTTTGGTGCCAATTTCGGGGGGACACTCACCGCAGCGGCGGCCTTTGGGTCTGCCTGGGCAGGTTTGGGAATTTCTTCCGACAAGAGGGCAAACCTGTTTGGGGTCATGGGGTTTTTCATTTTGTTTGCTTTGGCGTTGTTGTGGATTCTTAATTTTTGGGGGCGGACCGGGTTGCCCTCCCATGTGGGGCAGCTGGGGGAAATGGTAGCTCGGGAAGGCCGGATCGCCCTGTGGGAAACGATTGAAAGGAAGCTGGCCATGAACTGGAAGCTAATCCGGTATTCTATGTGGAGCCGGGCACTGGTAGTGCTCTTGGGTATAATGGTGATGCTGTGCTTTTACCCGGTAGGGCTGCTTAAACGACTTTACCGGCAACAGCCGGAGATGTTGCAGATATCTGTTTCCGGGGGGATCGGAGCACTGGCAGCACTTTTTACCAACGATTCCGGGGTGGTGGCGGCAGCACTAATCCTTTTATATACAGTGCTACCATTATGGATAAGCGTGGTTAACGAGATTACTGCCAAAACAATTAGGATCTAGGCAGGAATACCCGGCTTTTATTAGGAAATAAATGAAGGTATGGGTTCTTGCCCAAAAAAATTAAAGGGGGAGGCAAATTGACCCAGGAGATTTATGTAAAGAGACTTCCCAGCGAAATTAAGGTAATCTTTTTGCCTACAAAGAAATTTAAAACTGTCAGTCTAGGCTTGTTTATTCATCAGGAGCTCAGAGAAGATTTGGTCAGTAGCCATGCCCTGCTACCCGCGGTACTGAAACGAGGTAGCCGACGTTATCCCGACAATATTACTATTAGACGGGAGTTGGAACGTCTTTACGGAACCGAACTGGGCACCGATATCCTTAAGAAAGGCGAGCGCCACCTGATTTCTTTTTCCTTAAGCATGGTTCACCATAAATATGCCCGAGAAATGCCCGATCTGTTTCACCGGGGAATGGCAGTTTTAGGCAGCCTGCTCAGTGAACCTTTGCAGGAGGGGGAAGGATTCAAGCAGGATTACCTGGCCCAGGAGAAGGAACACCTGGAAAGAGAGATTCGGAGCCTGATCAATGACAAACCGTCATACGCCCTGCAACGCTGCCTGAGTATTATGTGCGCGGGGGAGAGATTCGGGATATATAAACTTGGGAAAGAGGAAGGGTTGTCGGCGCTTACTCCCCAATCGCTATGGCAGTATTACCGGGAGGTAATTCAGGCCAACCCCCTGGAACTTTACGTGGTGGGGGATCTGGAACCACAGAAAGTATTTGATACGGCGGAGCAAGTTTTTTCTTTTTCCCGCCGGCAACAGAAGAGTCTTCCCGACACGGAGGTCTTCAAATCGGTGGGGGAGGTAAAGTTGGAACAGGAAGAGCTGCCGGTAAGCCAGGCCAGATTGATCCTGGGCTATCGCACCCATATTTGCCCACGCGACCGGCTGTTTTACCCTCTGCTGGTCTATAATGGAGTACTGGGCGGCTATCCTCACTCCAAGCTGTTTTTAAACGTACGGGAAAAGGCCGGCCTGGCTTATTATGTGTATTCACGGATAGAGCGCTACAAGGGGATCATGGTTATTGCTTCCGGCATAGAAAGTACCAATTATCGGCAAGCCAGGGAGATTATTGAGGAACAGGTAAGCGATATGGCTCGGGGGAAAATCAGCCGGCAGGAGATGGAAAATACAAAACGGGGGCTGATCAACCAACTCCGAGCCCAGGAAGATAATCCGTTTCAGATAATAGAACTCCAATTGGACAGGGCTCTAGGGGGGCAGGAAGAAAACACGGAACAGATGGTTGACAAGATTGATGCCGTCACCGTTGAAGAGGTAGTGGAAGTTGCTGCCGGAATTCGGCTGGATACGGTTTATTTATTGCAAGGCCAGGAAGGGGGAAATCCCAGTTGAAGCTATCAGATCGAGTAATCATGGAAAACAGTTGGCTGGAGGAAAGCCTGTACCGGTATAAAGTTTATCCCGGGATGGAGGTATACGTACTGCCCAAACCCGGTTATCTAAAAAAATATGCTATTTTTTCTACCCGCTTCGGTTCCATTGACAACCGCTACCGGGTGGAGGGGACAGAAGAAACTCAGCAGCTTCCCGATGGGGTGGCCCATTTCCTGGAACACAAGCTGTTTGAAGATGAGCGGGGGAATGTATTCGATCGATTTGCCAAACTTGGGGCTTCCGCCAATGCCTTTACCTCTTTTACCAATACCACTTACCTGTTTTCCTGCACCAGTTTTTTTAGAGAAAATCTCGAACTGCTATTGGATTTTGTTCAGGAACCTTATTTTACTGAAGAAACGGTACAAAAAGAGCAGGGTATCATTGGTCAGGAGATCCAGATGTATGAGGATCACCCCCAGTGGAAAATTTTTAAAAACCTGCTGGGCGCCCTTTACCGGGAACATCCGGTTCGCCGTGATATTGCCGGAAGTCTGGAAAGTATTGCTCAAATTACCCCGGAACTGCTTTACCGCTGTTACCGGACTTATTATCATCCCAGCAACATGGCGGTATTTGTAGTGGGAGATGTCGATCCCGAAGAAGTGGCGGAACAGGTTCAGACCAACTTGAACCGGCACTCTTACCGGACCCTGGGGGGAATTCAACGGTTTTATCCGCAAGAACCCAGGGGAGTTAACCGGCCACGGGTGAGCGAAGAGTTGACTGTCTCCGAACCGATTATCTTTATCGGTTTCAAGGATCCGGGAGTGGATAAGCTGGAAGGCGATCAGCTGTTAATGCAGGAGATAATTATGGAACTTTTGTTGGAGATCATTTTCGGACACAGTGAGCCGCTATACAACCAGCTTTACCAGGAGGGTTTGATCGACGATCGCTTTGAAGCGGGATATACTGCCGAAAAAACCTATGGCTATGCCTTGATTGGCGGGGAAACCCGGGATCCGGAGGAGCTTTGCCGGCGGGTGTTGGAGGCGATTGCTGAAGCACGGCGGGGGGGAATTCCCAGAGAGCAATTCGAGCGGCATCGTCGTAACTTGCAGGGCAGCTACATCAGACAATTTAATTCTCTGGAATTTATCGCCAACAACTTCCTGGGCTATCGGTTTAAGGGGAGTGATTTTTTTCGTTTTCCCGAGTTGTTGCATCAGGTAACACCGGAACAGATAACCGCGGCCCTGGCTGAAAACCTGGCTGTAGACTACCATGCAGTGTCCATAATTTATCCCCGGTCCGAATAGTGTATTTTAAGGCCGGCCAGCTTCCATAACTCGCTCCCGGCCAGCGGTACCAGGATTAGCCCCAATACAGTCCACCAGTCGGAGGCCGACAGCGCCTCCGTGTGGAATATGGGCATCAGCACCGGCACCAGCAGCACCGAGAGCTGGGCAGCGGCTGATACCAGGATGCTTCCTACCAGGGGACGGTTTCCGGCCAGGCCCCGTTTAAAAAATGAAATTTTCAGGGAGCGGAAATTCAGAGCATGAATTAGCTGGCTTAGCGACAGGGTAGCAAAAGCCATGGTCCGTCCTTTGGCCAGAGAAATAGTTAAGCCCATACGGAAAGAGGCCAAAGTGATCAGGGCAATCAGCACTCCGAAGAACACGATTGCCGGCCGGGAGCGGGGCTCGAAGATTCCTTCCGCCGGGCTCCGGGGAAGGCTTTCCATGGCTTCCGATTCTGCAGGCTCCACCCCCAGGGAAAGTGCCGGCAGACTGTCGGTTACCAGGTTGATCCACAGTATTTGTACCGGCAGCAGGGGGAGCGGCCAGCCGAGCAGCATAGCGGCCAGGATAGCCATAATTTCGCCGCTGTTGGTAGACAGTAAAAAATAGATGGCTTTTTTGATGTTCTCAAAGATTACTCGCCCTTCCCGTACCGCCTTAACGATGGTGGCAAAATTATCATCTACCAGGACCATCTCCGCCGCCTCTTTGGCCACGTCGGTCCCGGTTTTGCCCATGGCAATACCTATATCTGCCCTTTTCAATGCCGGTGCATCGTTTATGCCATCCCCGGTCATTGCTACCACCTCGCCGTTCGTCTTCAGCGCATCTACTATCCTGACTTTATGCTCAGGGGAAACCCGGGCAAAGATGTTCAGGCTGTCCACTCTCTCTATAAGTTCATCCCGGCTGATCCGATCCAGTTCTCCGCCGGTAATCACCTGCTTTCGATCAACGGCCAGCCCTAAATCCCGGCCGATGGCCAACGCAGTATCGCGATGATCACCGGTAATCATTTTCACCCGGACTCCTGCTTTTCGACATTCTTCCAGAGCGGCATAGACTTCCGGGCGGATCGGGTCCACCATTCCTACTAACCCGATCAGACAAAGCCCGTATTCTGCCTCGGCGGCGGTTTCCGGCAAGTCTACGGCCGGCCGGAGGGCCAGCGCCAACACCCGCTGGGCTTTTGTGGTCATCTGTAAATTGTTTTGCAGGAAATAATCTTTCTTTTCCGGGGTAAGCGGCCTGGGGCCGGGGTTATCCAGCCAGTGGTGGCAACGTTCGATAATAAGATCCGGTGCTCCCTTGGTCAGCACCCAACAGTCGGTTTGCTCTTCTCTGTTCCATTCCGGGATTTTTCCCCGACAGACCAGGCTGGCTCTCTTTCGCTCCGGATCAAAGGGAAATTCGTTTATTCTGGGCAGCTCGTTTACAAGCCTGTCCCCGGCAAGCCCGGCTTTAGCCGCGGCTACTACCAGCGCTCCTTCGGTGGGATCCCCTACTACTTTTGGGTGTCCCTGCTCAAGGAGCACGCGGGCGTCACTACCCAGGAAACCCATCTTTAGAGCTATCAAGAGCAACCGATCCTCACCGGGGTTCACCGGGCGGCCATTTTCCAAAAAATTTCCCACTGTTTGGTACCCCTCGCCGGTAACCCGGTAGGTTTTCCTCCCGGTAGTGATCTGTCGGACGGTCATGGTATTTTGGGTCAGGGTGCCGGTTTTATCCGAACAGATCACCGTGGCTGCTCCCAGGGTCTCCACTGCCGGCAACTTGCGGACAATTGCTTGCTGGCGGGACATTCTGTGGACTCCGGCGGCCAGAACGATGGTTACAATTGCCGGAAGTCCCTCCGGAATGGCGGCTACCGCCAGACTAACCGCGGTTAAAAACATTTCAAGCAGATTGTTTCCGGTGGCCGCTCCCAGTAAAAAGATCGCCAGGCAGATCCCGATGGCCAGGAGGCCCAGTTGGCGGCTAAGCCCGGAAAGTTTCTGTTGCAAGGGGGTTTTTTCGGGCTTAATAGTTTGCAGCATACAGGCAATTTGGCCGATTTCGGTATTAGGGCCGGTGGAGATAACCAGGGCTTTCCCTTTACCGAAGCTTACCGATGTACCCATAAAGACCAGGTTTATTCTTTCGGCCAGGGCTGGCTGATCGCTGGTGCTAAACGTGGGGTCTTTAATTACGGGTTCCGATTCTCCGGTAAGCGCCGATTCGTTGATTTTAAGGTTAACCGCCTCTATAAGCCGGGCGTCGGCAGGAACAAAATCACCGGTGTTTAATAAGATCAGGTCTCCGGGAACCAGCAACATCGCCGGAACTTCAGAAATTTCAGCATCCCTAAGCACCCTGGCCAGGGGTGGAGAAAGTTCTTTCAAGGCGGCCAGGGATTTTTCGGCTTTCAGTTCCTGGGCAACTCCCAGCATGGCGTTTATGGTAAGCACGATAAAAATCACCACCGCGTCAGTAGTTTCTCCCAAAAACAAAGAAACGGTGGCGGCAGCGAGGAGTAGCAGCACCAGAAACTCCTGGAATTGGGCAAGCAGCATCTGCCAGAAAACGTGGTTATTTTTTTCTGGAAGCCGGTTCAATCCGTGCTGTTTTAAGCGTCGGGCAGCTTCGTCCGATGAGAGCCCCCGAACAGGATCGGCCTTTAGCCGGTAAGTGGCATTGCTAATAGTAGTAGATGACCAGTCAGTCATTTGCTTATGCTCCTTTTTCTATTATAGTTTTGACTGTCCGTGTCAAAAAAATTTCGGCCTATAAAGAAAAGACCCCGGGCATGATCAAGCATGTCCAAGGTCTTGCTGTTTTTCAAGCGGTGGGCCAGGTATTTCTACCGTGCATGTTGGCCTCAACCCGGCAGGGCTTCCTGCCAGCTACTCCCCTTTTCGGGTTAATTATACCGGAAGACTTTTACCGGGTCAATCTTTTGGCAGGAATCAAAGGGTAATTGTGGAATAAGTGAAGAACAGGCTTATCGCCTCGGGCATTAAACCGCCGGGGCGGGCTATATTAATACTGACAGCCTTAGTTTTCGGGCGGTATGCCGTTTTTTAAATGTAACTGAGATCCTCTACAGATGGTAAAAATTAAAGCGAACAGAAATATCAGGTTAAGTAAACTGGCCCTGCAGCAGGAGGCATGACTATGGAGAAAGCGTATGTAAAAGAGATCACCCCCCGGTCGGTGAATTATTCACAGTGGTACATCGATGTAGTTCTGAAAGCAGAGTTGATGGATTATGCCCCGGTAAAAGGCTGTATGGCGATCCGCCCTTACGGTTATACCATCTGGGAGAAATTTCAGGAGCTGCTGGACCGTCGGATAAAGGAGACAGGACACCAAAACGCTTATTTCCCGTTGTTCATTCCGCAATACCTGTTACAAAAAGAAGCCGACCATGTGGCCGGATTTGCGCCTGAGGTGGCGTTGGTAACCAGGGGCGGGGACGAGATATTAAGCGAGCCGCTGGTAATCCGGCCCACCTCGGAAGCGATAATTTGCGATTTTTATTCCCGCTGGATTCAATCCTGGCGCGATTTGCCGGTGTTGATCAACCAGTGGTGCAACGTAGTCCGCTGGGAAAAGACTACCCGCCCTTTCCTGCGAACATCCGAATTTCTTTGGCAGGAGGGTCATACTTGCCACCGTACCCGGGAGGAAGCGGAAGAAGAAGCCCTTAAAATGCTAGCCGTATACAAGGACTTTATAGAGACCGATCTGGCCATTCCGGTGCTTGACGGTAAAAAAACCGAGCGGGAAAAATTTGCCGGAGCATTGCATACCTACACCGTGGAGGCTTTGATGAGCGATGGCCGGGCTTTGCAGGCCGGCACTTCTCATAATCTGGGCCAGCATTTTGCCCGGGTGTTTGATATCACTTTTTCCGATCAGGATGACCGGTTAAAACATGTATGGCAGACTTCCTGGGGGGTATCTACAAGGCTGATTGGAGCCCTTATTATGGTCCATGGAGATGACCGGGGGTTGATCATACCTCCCCGGGTGGCTCCTGTACAGGTGGTAATTATCCCCATTATCTCCAAAAAGATGCGCACGGAAGTGCTGGCAAGGGCAAAACAGATTGCTTTAGATCTGACCCGACAAGGGATTCGGATCCACCTGGACGACCGGGAGGAATATTCCCCCGGGTGGAAATTCAATCAATGGGAGATGAAGGGAGTTCCTGTGCGTCTGGAGTTGGGTCCCCGGGATCTGGAAAAACAGCAGGTGATACTGGTTCGTCGCTATGATGGTTCCCGGGAAACTATTTTGTTACATGAGCTTTCTCTCCGGATTCCAGTGTTGATGGAAGAGGTTCAGAAAGCCCTGTTTGATCGGGCACAGGCTTTTAGGAAACAGAACACACACCACTGTACCGATTACCAGCAATTTATCGGGATGATTGAGGAAAAACGGGGATTTTTCCTCAGCCCCTGGTGTGGCGATTCGGAATGCGAACTGAAAATAAAAAATGATACCAAGGCTACCATACGTTGTATTCCTTTTAGCGCCTTTCCGGTAAAGGGGAAATGCCTGGTCTGTGATCGGCCGGCTGTGCACCTGGTATATTTTGGCCGGTCTTACTAAGGGCTAGACTTTTAAAACTGGTTTAATAAACAGCCCTTCGTAGATCATATTGGTTAAAAAGGTACTCAGGTATTGAATGTCTGTTTCGTTTTCTTGCACCACTTCCCACAGGAAACGCTCTATCAGAAGTACATTGGCTTTAGCTGCTTTAACCGGGTCAACATCCGGTTTAGCCAGCCCGTGTTGTTGGGCCCGGCTGATTATTCCGGTGATACTGTCTATAAAATTCTTTTCCATAGTTCCCCAATACTTGCAAATTGTTTCCGACTGACCTAAAGCTTCCTGTAGAACCCTCATTACCGGGCGGTGTTGTTCAACCAGGCGAAAGGAGGTTTCAATAACCCCCCAGTAAATCTCCCAGGCTTCCTTATAGCTGGTGGGCTCAAATGGGACTTTCAAAAGGTAGTAGAATTCCTCCAATAGTTCATCCAGGATTTTTGCCAGAATGTCGTTTTTTCCTTTAAAATGGCTGTATACTGTTCCGTATCCCACGTTGGCCTGGTCACTGATCTTAGTGATGGTAGTTTTCTTGTAACCCTCCGCCAAGAAAAGTTTTAAGGCGGTATCAAGAATAAGCTTACGGGTTATACGGCTGCGCAGATAACGGCGAGGCCTTTTGGTTTTCGGTTTTTCCATTTTAAAGCCTCCTTAGAAGGATTAAAAAAAACCTATAGATATTATATCTCCTTTTTAAAGATATAGAAACTACATTCTATGAAATATATAGATTAATTTCTGTAAATATAGTATTTCTTCTTTAAGTGGGCAATAATTTACTTATAACATGAGGTGAAGCCGTGGCAATATTTGCCCTGGGGGATCTACATTTATCCCATTTAGGAGAAAAAACAATGGAAGTGTTTGGCCCGGAATGGGAAAATCACCCTCAACGTATAAAAGAGAACTGGAACCGGGTGGTCTCTGATGACGATCTGGTTATTGTACCCGGCGATATATCCTGGGCCATGCGCCTGGGGGAGGCGGAAGAAGATATTAACTGGCTGGCGGCACTAAAAGGGCAAAAATTGCTTGTGCGCGGCAATCATGATTACTGGTGGAGTGCTATCGGGAGTGTCCGCAGGATCTTGCCTCCGGGGGTTTACGCTCTTCAAAATGATTGTTTCCGTTGGGGGCGATGGACGATTTGCGGAACCCGGGGATGGATTTTCCCCGGAGATGAAAATTTTGCAGCGGAACACGATCAAAAAATATATCTGCGGGAGATTCATCGACTGCAATTGTCTTTGGAAAGCAGCAAGTTGCAGCCTGCTGCCGGTACCGATATTATATGTGCTCTACATTATCCCCCTTTTAACCGGATCATCGAGTCAAGCGGGTTTAGTGAGTTAATGGAGAAGTGGGCGGTAAAAATTTGTGTATACGGGCACGTTCATAGCCTGGGCCGGGAAAGAGTGTTCCAGGGAGAAAGGAGGGGGATCAATTATTTCTACGTAGCTTCAGACGGGGTGGAATTTACCCCGGTTTGTATCGCACCCTAGTGTTCTGTCAACTAAATATGATTTGTCTTAAATCCTCCCCGGTTCCATTCCGAACCTTCAGCCGACAGCAGTGTCAGGTGCAATTCCTTTTTTTAACTTTTAATCCTATCACCACCCCGATGATAAAGCCTCCGATATGGGCCCACCAGGCTACCGGCTGCTGCATTCCCGGAGCGATGCCCGCGGTAAAAACGTTGGCCAGTTGTAGTAGAAACCAGAGCGCCAGAAATATTACTGCCGGGATACGGATCAGGGTGACAAAAAAGCCCAAAGGGACCAGCGTCAACACTTTGGAATGGGGATATAAAATGAAATAAGCCCCCAGAACTCCGGCGATTGCGCCACTGGCCCCGATCAATGGAACCGGGGAAAGAGGAGCGCTGATCAGGTGGAGTAACTGGCTGCCCGCGCCCATGACCAAATAAATTAACAGGTAGCCCGGGTGACCCAGGCACCCTTCGATATTGTCGCCAAATACCCATAGATATAACATGTTGCCGATTAGGTGCAGCCATCCGCCGTGAAGAAAATTGGCGGTAATCAACGGAAGCAGGGCCGGCCAGAGCACGGGCCAGTGGAAGCCGGTATTTATAAACATCTGCAGGTCTCCGGTAAGCTGTTCGGGCACGGTTCCATACTGGTAAACAAACCGGTATAGTTCTCCGGAAGTCAGTGTTTGTTGATATAGAAAGATCAGGACATTAACGACAATGATGGCAATATTTACTGTCGGGAATCTTCTGCTGGGAATGGTATCTTTTAGGGGGATCATTTTTTTGCCTCCTGGTAATATTATACCTTTATATTCTGATCTTTTTCAATCCAAGACAGGTAATACTGGCAATTCTACCGGCGGCGTGCCGGCTAAAAACAAACATGTAATATTTTATACAATAAATTAGCTCGGTTTCGGCAGGATTCACATTAGCCATACGAGAATAATTATTTATAAAATTTATGTATGTTCAATTTTCTCCTAAAGGAGGTGGGGCAATGTTAGAGGCAGGAGAAAATCAGGAATTTGATCTCGGTCTGGTTGATTCCCTAGTGGAACCTTATCTGGGAAAGCAGGAAATGGCCATCCCTATTCTCCAGAAGGCCCAGGAACGATTCGGTTATCTTCCAAGGCCGGTGTTGGAGCGCATAGGCCGCAAAATGAATATTCCTGTAAGCAGGTTATTCGGGCTGGCTACTTTTTACGCCCAATTTAAATTGAAACCCCGGGGAAGAAACATTATTCGGGTGTGTAAGGGCACGGCCTGCCACATTCAGGGAGGGCAAAAAATAGGGGAAAGGATTCAAGAGCTGCTGGGTATAGAGGTAGGTCAAACTACCTCCGACCTGTGTTTTACCCTGGAAGAGGTGGCCTGTATCGGGGCCTGTGCACTGGCCCCGGTAATGATGATAAATGATGAACCCTATGGACGTTTGACGCCGGACCGGATCAAGGCTATATTGGGGCAATATTCCTGAGGAGTTTTGCTGACAGGTAAATTTATGGGAGGTGGCGCAGTGGAGCGGTTTATTGACCCTTGTTGTAAAAAATGTACTCATACCAGGGTTACTCCTTGTAAAGATTTTGTAAAATGTTGTTTGGAGGGTCCGATATGCCATCAGGATAAATCCTGCTCTGAGAAAAGGAAAAAATTGATCAAAAGAGTGGAGTTGCATGAGCATTTTGTCATAATCTAAGTTTACTAGTGGGGGGTAACAAAATTTGTTTGAAAAACACCTGCTGATTTGCGGAGCTACCGGCTGCCTATCCTCCGGCTCGGCCAAGGTCCGGGAAGCCCTGGTGCGGGAACTTGACGGGCGGGGGCTTGCCCGCAGGTTTCGCCTGGTCATGTCCGGATGCCCGGGATTTTGTGAGGTAGGCCCGATTATGGTGATCTATCCGGAACAGGTTTTTTACTGCCGGATTAAACCTGAAGATATTCCGGAAATAGTGGAAAGGCATCTGCTAAGCGATGAAGTAGTGGAGCGCCTGCTTTATACCGGCCCGGATGTGAAGGCTCCGGCCCGATTTTTTGATGAAATCCCCTTTTACAAAAAACAAAAATTCAACGTTCTTCGCAATTGTGGAGTGATTGATCCCGAAAACATTGATGAATATATTATGAGGGGTGGTTACCGGGCCCTATCCAGGGTTCTTGGAATGCAGCCGGAAGAAATTATTTCAGAAGTAAAAAGATCCGGTTTGCGGGGGCGGGGCGGTGCCGGGTTCCCTACCGGATTAAAATGGGAGTTTACTTTCAGATCACCCGGTGAAAAGAAATATATAGTATGCAATGCCGACGAAGGCGATCCCGGAGCATTTATGGACCGCAGTATTCTTGAGAGCGACCCTCACGCCCTGCTGGAAGGTATGCTGATTGCCGGTAAAACCATCGGCAGCGATGAGGGCTATATTTACTGCCGGGCGGAATATCCCCTGGCCATAAAGCGTTTGAAGATCGCCATTACCCAGGCAGAGGAATACGGGCTGCTCGGCCGGAATATTTTGGGCTACGGTATTAATTTTCAGATACACATTAAAGAGGGAGCGGGAGCTTTTGTCTGTGGAGAAGAGACCGCGTTGATGGCTTCTATCGAAGGCCGGCGAGGAATGCCTCGCCCAAGGCCTCCTTTCCCCGCCCAATCCGGGCTTTGGGGCAAACCTACCAACATAAACAATGTGGAGACCTTTGCCAATATCCCCTTGATCTTAAAATCTCAGGGATGGGAACAGTACAGTCAAATCGGTACGGCCAACAGCAAAGGGACCAAGGTGTTTGCTCTGGCCGGAAAAATCCGAAATACCGGGCTGTGTGAAGTGCCGATGGGAATTACCTTCCGCGAAGTTATTTTTGATATTGGCGGAGGAATAAAAGGAGATCGGGAATTCAAGGCGGTCCAGGCCGGGGGACCTTCAGGCGGCTGTATTCCCAAAGAGTTGCTGGATCTTCCCATAGATTATGATTCCCTAGCCCAGGCCGGGGCAATAATGGGCTCCGGAGGGCTGGTAGTGATGGATGATCGAACCTGTATGGTGGATCTGGCCCGCTATTTCCTGAGTTTTACTCAGAAAGAATCCTGCGGCAAATGTATTCCTTGCCGGGAGGGAACAAAGCGGATGCTGGAAATTTTGGAACGGATTACGGAAGGCCTGGGCGAGCCCGAGGATCTGGATCGGTTGGAAGAGTTGGCCTACGCTATCAAGGACAGTGCTCTTTGCGGCCTGGGACAAACCTGCCCAAACCCGGTGCTGAGCACGATCCGTTATTTCAGGGAAGAATATGAAGAACATATTCACGATAAATTTTGCCGGTCCGGGGTTTGCAAACAACTGTTCAGCTATACCATCGATTCCGAAAAATGTACCGGTTGCCGTCGTTGCGTCAGGGTTTGCCCGGTGGGGGCGATTACCGGCGAACAAAAAGAGCCCCATCAGCTTGATTCCGATCTTTGTACCAGGTGTGGCAGCTGTGTAGAAAAATGCCGCTTTGACGCAATTATAATCACCCGTACCAGGAGGGAAACCCATGTCAGTCATTAAACTTACTATTGACGACCGGGAGGTGGAGGTAGCTCCCGGTACCACCATTTTACAGGCTGCCCGGGAGGCAGAGATAGATATCCCCACTTTATGTCACGATCCGGATCTATCCCCGGCCGGGGCCTGCCGGATCTGTGTGGTAGAGGTAGAAAAAGCCCGTGCCCTTGTAGCCTCCTGCAGCACTCCGGTTGCTTCGGGAATGGTGGTACACACTGAATCGGCACGGGTGATCCAGGCTCGCAAGGTTATATTACGACTTATTTTAGCCAACCACCCCCTGGACTGTATGACCTGCGAGAAAACCGGTCAGTGCAAACTACAGGATTATTGCTACCGTTACGGAATTGGTGCCAGCGATTTTTCCGGAGAAGTCAAACAGTATTCTTTGGATGACAGCAATCCTTTCTTTATTCGGGATATGAACAAGTGCATCCTGTGCGGACGATGTGTGGGCAGATGCCAGGAGATTAACGGAGCGGGGGCCATAGATTTTGTAAATCGGGGGTTTACAACCAATGTTTCACCGGCATTTGGCGACAAGATTGAAAAATCAAGCTGTGTGTTTTGCGGGATGTGTGTTGATGCCTGTCCGGTAGGAGCGCTGATCCCGAAAATGGCTGTCCGCCGCGGACGTCCCTGGGAGATCCAAAAAGTAAAAACTATCTGCCCCTATTGCGGCACCGGGTGCAGTATAAATCTGCATGTAAAGGATGGACAGGTAATCGGGGCCAGCCCGGATCCGGACAGCCCGGTCAACCGCGGGCATCTTTGTGCCAAGGGGCGTTTCGGTTGGGACTATATTCACAGCTCGGAACGACTCACTGCACCGCTTATAAGAAAGGGCGGCGTGCTGGTAGAAACGGACTGGGAGGAGGCCCTGCAGGTAGCAGTGAAAGGGCTGATCGGGATCAGGGACCGCTACGGTGCAGAGAGCCTGGCCGGTCTGAGTTCTGCCAAAGCCAGCAATGAAGAGAATTACCTGCTTCAGAAACTGATCCGCAGTCTGGGCAGCAACCATGTGGATCACTGTGCCCGTCTCTGACATGCCCCCACCGTGGCCGGTCTGGCCGCCGCGTTTGGCAGTGGGGCGATGACCAACAGCATTGAGGAGGTTACCGGGGCGGATGTGTTGCTGGTAATCGGTTCAAATACCACCGAAACTCATCCGGTAATCGGTTACCGGATTAGAGAGGCGGTTCGCCGGGGAGCAAGTTTAATCGTGGTTGATCCACGGGAGATTGACCTGACCGGGATAGCTCATTATCATCTGCGCTTGCGACCGGGAACCGATGTGGCCCTCATTAACGGGATGATTAATATTATTATTAATGAGGATCTTTTGGATGTAGATTTTATTAAGCAGCGCACCGAAGGGTTTGAGAAGTTGAAGTCCACGGTATCCAGATATACTCCGGCCTATGTGGAAAAAATCACCGGAGTTCCCGCGACCAGCCTGCGATCGGCGGCCCGTATTTATGGAGCGGCTGAAAAAGCGGCTATTCTGTATACAATGGGGATTACCCAGCACACCTCGGGAACCGATAACGTGCTTTCACTGGCCAACCTGTCCATGGTTACCGGCAACCTAGGGAAGCCTTCCACCGGGGTTAATCCTTTAAGGGGCCAGAACAATGTTCAAGGGGCCTGTGACATGGGTGCGCTGCCGGGTGTATTTACCGGTTATCAGAATGTAGGCGACTCGGTCATCCTGGAGAAATTCAGCTCAGCCTGGGGGATACCCTTGAACAGCCGGCCCGGAATGGCGGTAACCAAGATGATGGAGGCCATTTTGAATGGGAAAATCAGGGGAATATATATCATGGGAGAAAACCCGGTGTTAAGCGAGGCCAATGCAGGCCATGTGATAGAGGCCCTGCAGTCGCTTCAGTTTCTGGTGGTGCAGGATATATTCATGACTGACACTGCCCGTTATGCGGATGTAGTTTTGCCTGCCGCTGCCTGGGCCGAAAAATTAGGCACCTATACCAACACGGAACGCCGGGTGCAGTTAAGCTTTCCGGCGGTTAACCCTCCCGGGAAGGCTCGCCCGGATTGGGAGATTATCACTGAACTGGGCCGTCGGCTGGGATTTAACTGGAATTACCGGGGACCGGAAGATATATTTACTGAAATTGCCGCTCTCACTCCCAGCTATGCTGGAATTTCGTACCGGAGATTGCAGGAACAGGGAATTCAATGGCCTTGTCCGGGGGCGGATCACCCGGGGACCCGTTACCTGCATGGGGAAAAATTTGTTCGCGGGCAGGGGATGTTTACACCGGTGGACTACAAGGCGCCGGCGGAAGAAACATGTAATGATTATCCATTTTTGCTTTCCACCGGCCGTCATGCATTTCATTACCATACCGGCACCATGAGCAGGCAATCGGTGGGGTTGGAACAGCACCGACCGGAGGAAAGAGTTCAGATCAACCCCCTGGATGCACGACAGCTGGGGTTGCAAGAAGGGGATTGGGTAGAAATTTCCTCTCGCCGGGGGACGGTAACCGCCCGGATCACCATTACCGACCGGGTGAGTTCGGGAATGATATTCATGACCTTCCACTACCGGGAGACCGCTGCCAATCTGTTGACCAATAACGCCCTGGATCCGGTAGCCTTAATCCCCGAGTACAAGGTGTGCGCAGTTAAGGTTGTAAAAGCCGGTTAATGGAGTTTATCCTTGCGCCCCCGCAGGCGAGAAGGCGGGGGCTTATTTTAACCCGAGCGTATTTTGCAGGTATTGTTAATATAAATATATCCAATCCTTTTATCAAGGGATTTAATAAGATAAGTGGAATAAAAAGTTGTTTGCTGATTTGATTGCCCAGATAAAAAATACTTGCAACCGGAGGTTAAAATGGGCGGGGGAGCAGTGACCACTAAACAGGTTACCGTATACAAAGAAAATAGTAAAATCCTGGTGGATGATCTGGTGGTTTTGGAAGCCCCCTTAACTATTTACCTTAATGGGGAAGAATTGATTACCTTGTTATGCACACCCCAGAAACTGGACCGCCTGGCTTTGGGTTTTCTCCGTTCAGAAGGGCTTCTTCAGTCTTACGATGAGGTGAAAAGTTTGCAGGTGAAGGAAAAGGAGGGCCTGGTGGAGGTTGAGCTCACCGGGGGATCAAGCCTGGCTGAAAGACTTCGCGGCAAAAGAAGCGTTAATTGGAGCTGCGGCAAAGGGCTCATGTTCTACAATGCTTTGAATACCCTGTATAACCGCCCGGTGAACAGCCAGGTAAAATTTGACCGTCGGCAGATCTGGTCTTTGATGTGCCTGATGCATGAACGCTCTGGGTTGTACAAAGCCACGGGCGGGGTTCATGGAGCCGCCCTGGCGGATCATTGCCGGGTGTTATTTTTTTCCGAAGATATCGGCCGGCACAATGCGGTGGATAAAATTATAGGGGAATGCCTTGTTCAGGGCATTCCCCTGGAGGATAAAGCGCTAATTACTACCGGGAGGCTCAGCTCGGAGATCCTGTTTAAATCAGCCAGGTTATCCCTGTCGATGTTGATCTCCAAGTCGGCACCTACATCACTGGCTGTGGAGTTGGCAGAAAAACTTAACATAACAGTGGTTGGTTTTGCCCGGGGATTCAGGATGTGTGTTTATACACATCCCTGGCGGGTTACCTAACTAGACCCGGGGTCTTCCGGTTGAGGTTGACCGGCAGGCGGGACGTTTGCTTCTACAGAAGTAACATAAAGATTTTTGGCAATGAGATCAACTTGATTAACGTTAAAGCCGGTAAGATACTCGACCTGTTTTTTTATAGCCCGCTGGGCGGCTGCCAGCACAGTTATCAGGTTTTCGGTAATAGATAGGGTAAGATCTACCTTAAATACCAGGTGATTGCCGGAGGTGACCACCTCTGTTTTGGTGGCTTTATAGACCCCGGGGACTTCTTTGGCGATATAGGCTACCAGATCGCAGATTACATGTTCTGTGATAAAAAAACTGCCCAGAGAGCTGTAGATGGGGCGAACAATGGAGCGTTCAACTGCTACCTTTTGTTCTTTGGGGTGCGAGCGGCCGAAAAAAGAAAGCCAGGGATCGATTAAATAACCCGGAAAATCCTTTTTTATAGCCAGGGTAGGCAGGGGCACGGCGTGACAATTTTCTTTTTCCCTGATGGTTAACGCGGTCTGAATAGATTTGGGGGTTGCCACATCCTCGATATTAATATAGTGCTGTGGGTGCTCAAGCCCTGCTCTTTCGGTGATAACCTGAGACATCCGGAGGGAGGTAGCCAGAATCAGGAGTTTTTTCGGATTTATCTTAGCCAGTTTATCTTTAATTTGACAGGCATGCTCCGGATCGTATAACAAAGCCCTTTTAACGGCTCCAAATCGAGTTCGTTCCCGTTTGGCGGAGCGTCCGGCCACCACCCGGTTTCCGGTGATCAGCAAGCCGTCGTCTAGAATATAGTTGATTTCGTACTGGTAAGCCAATAACGGGGCCAGATGGCTTTTGCCGGTTCCACTGGCTCCGATTAAAGCATAAATTTCCATATTTCAAACCCCGATTTTGTGCATAAGTAACCTGATTATAACATATTTTCGACAGTACAAATTATTACACCGGCAGGTTCTGAATACCTGGCGCCGGGCAGGCAATCTTCAAACCCACAGGTTGATTTTAGTGTAAACTATAATAAGACCTGTGCAGAAAAATTAAAACTGTAATGAGGAAGAACTCATGATTATCATTACCTCACCTCCAGATAAATTTCAGGGCACAGTTAGCCTGCCCGGGGATAAATCTATCTCTCACCGGGCGGTGATTATCGGAGCGCTGGCCAAAGGAGTAACTCGGATCCAAGGATTTGCAAATTCCCGGGATTGCTGGTCCACGGTAAACTGTTTGAAATCCTTGGGGGTAAATATTGACTTGGATTCCGATTTTTTAATAGTTCAAGGTCGTGGGCTGAGGCTTTGTCCCCCCAAGAAAAGGTTAAATGCCGGAAATTCAGGTACTACCGCCCGGCTGATTCTAGGCCTACTGGCGGGCCAGCCTTTTTCAACCGGGTTAACCGGTGATCGATTTCTCCGGCGCCGGCCTATGGCCCGGGTGATTAAGCCGTTGCAGCAGATGGGGGCGATGATTGAGTGCAAAGGCTCCGGTTTACCGCTTACCATAACCGGAACTTCTTTAAAGCCATTGTACTATTGCTCCCCGATAGCCAGTGCCCAGGTTAAATCGGCTGTTTTGCTGGCGGGCTTGTACCCTGCCAAAGGGCTGACGACGGTGGAAGAACCCCATCTCAGTCGGAATCACACCGAAATAATGCTGCGCCAGTTCGGTGTGGAGGTAGAGGTAGAAGGGGGCCGAATCTCCGTAGCCGGTGGTCAGGAACCCTCCGCTGTTTCCCTGCGAATTCCCGGTGATATCTCCTCGGCAGCGTTTATCATGGTGGCGGCCAGTGTTATCCCCGGGGCGGAGGTACTGTTAACCGATATCGGGGTAAATCCGACTCGCCGGGGAATAATTGATCTGCTTTCTGAAATGGGGGCCTGCATTGAAACCAAAAACCCACGTTTTTGGGGAGGAGAACCGGTGGCGGATATATTTGTCCGGGGAGGGCGGCCGCTGCGGGGGATTACTGTGAGTGGTGATCAGATCCCCAGGGTGATCGATGAGTTGCCCGTGCTTACCGTAGCAGCGATGGCGGCTGAGGGGAAGACAGTTATCCGTGACGCTTCCGAGCTCAGGGTTAAAGAATCCGACCGGATCGCTGCCCTGACCGGGGAGCTGTCAAAATTGGGGGCAAGGGTTACCGGATTGGCTGACGGGCTGATCCTGGAAGGAGGAAGGCCCCTGCGGGGTGCGGTGGTGGATAGCCACGGTGATCACCGGATCGCTATGAGCCTGGCGGTTGCGGGCTTGATGGCCAAAGGGCAAACCACTGTTTACGGGGCAGAGGCAATCGATATTTCGTTTCCGGGTTTTATAGAACACCTTACCCGGTTAAGTAAAATAGACTATAACAGGGGGCTAAAAGGGTTTTTCTAAGTTTAGTGGAATAATAAGTATCACCTTTTGCTGTTACCAAAAACTCGGGTAGGGGGTAGTTATGGACCGATGCCTGACGCGAAGGTTGCTGCTGTTAACGGTAATATGTCTTACCCTGGGATTAAGCGGTTGTGGTGGCCTAAAACCCATTGCCAAAGATAGCATTAAACCTGAAAATAGATCAAGGATAGAGGTTAGTTGTCAGGGGAAAAACATTAACGAAGATAATATTGTCTCTCAAAACCCTGTTTTCCCTTCTGAGATAGAAGGCTTGCAGTTGATCAGCCTGTTATCAGGGGAGGAAGCCCGTGACCTCATGGATGGCTTCTTGGGCTCCGGTTGTAATATAAAGGAGGCCTATATTGCCGGATACAGGGGCCGGGATGTGGAGCTGATTATTTGGATTGTCGAGATGTGGAATGAGCAAAACGCTTTAGATTTACTGGAAGAGATGAACTGTAGAGTTAAGAAAAGCCCTTCATTTACCGGGTATGAATGCCTGCAGGACGAAAGGGTGGGAAAAATCTACTATGCCCGGGTTAAGGGTGGTCACCCGATATTTGCCCATAATTATTTTTATTATAAACAACACAAAATACACTGGGTGAATGTGTCGGGGGATAAGCCTTTTGCAGGAATAAAAAAATTTATCTACAGTTTGTAAGCCACCGGACGGTTAGCTTGATTTATTAGGGACCATTTGTTTCATCGCCTACAGACCCTTGACCGCTAATATAAATATAGTATCCCCATATTTAGATCATTTTTGTTTGCGCCCGCTTATCTCCCAGGCCAGTTGTCGATCGTAGCTGTCATCCAGGTGGGGGCGGGGTTTGAACGGCAGAATTTCCTGGGAGAACGGAGTTCTTTGAAGTTGTAAATTGTAAGCGAACAGCAGCAGGTTTTCCAGGTTAACTATATCTTCGCAGTTGTAACGCAACAGCAGCTTTAAAGCACGAGGGTCTCCATTTAGGTGCTTTTGCCATAATGACACTGCCGACGCCCCGTTCAGGTAGCATAGAGGTTCTTCCCTTAGGATACCGATTTTTTGTTCCAGGAATTTCAGATTGACCTGCTGGTTAAAATTTCCCAGCAGCCGGTACAGATCGATATGAAGTTGCGGCGACAGATGGGGGAAATCTCTTTGTAAGAATGGGAGATCAAAATACTGGCCCTTAAAGGTAACCCAGAAACGGTTGGCCTCCAGCACACTGATTGCTTCTTTTAGGTTAACATTCCGGGAAAAGGCTTTAACCTTCTTTCCATCATAAATTCCAATTACCGTGATATCATCGTTGACAATATCCAGACCGGTGGCTTCAAGGTCTAGATAAATTGCCTCCTCCTGAAATTCGCGAATCACTCGCCAGTGCAGTCCCGGTGCCAGGCGGTTAATGAAATAAGAGAGATCCTTTTCTGCCAGGGCTTTCTGGGAATGAACCAGTTTTTCAGTTAGCCACCGATATGCCCGACGGGGCAGCCAAGGGCGAGGGCCGGAACGAAACAAATCATCCCAGTTGCAAATGCCCCTCTGCCATAAAAAAGATTCCAGGGCAGTAGATATTCCCGGTAAGTGGGCAAAGGTGTGAGTAATCATCTAGAGGTCACCTGTATGGCATATTAATAATGTGCTCGTAATAATGTTTGGTAATAGATAAGATCCGGCTAACCAGTATAAGGGATTGCTTGAGTAAAGCCAGGTCGTGAAGGCTTAGTTTATCGATATCGATCATATTGTCGGGTTCTTCTCCCCGCTCCAGTTTTGTATAGGCATCCTGTATTCTCAATCTCATCAAATCCTCGTAAGCAGTCTTGATTTCTTTAAGCTCTATTTTAAAGTCGGCGTTGAAGGATTTTTCTTCCAGGATCCGGTCGATCCTTTCCATGGTGTTTGTTTCCTGAATTCCATAACGCAGGCAAAAGATTCGCACGCAATCAACCACGTGAATACAACCATCAAGTTTTATGTTTATTAGTTTTTCCCTGCGGGTACCTCGTCGGGTTCTGATTTTACCGAAAAGTGTGAGAGGGGTGCCTTTAAACAAAGCATTGTCAGCCAAAGAAATTTGCGATAAATTTTTTCTCTTAAATACTACGGTAACATATTTTTTCAGGGCGTGGCTGAGCTCGGCTGAACCAAACATATACCGGAAGTCCAGAAAAATGCTCATTTGCATAACCGCCTTTTCATCGGAGCTTAAATAGGCCGCCCACCTGCCGGTAACAGCTCTCCATTCTTCAAGCGATCGACACCAATCTTTATTGCTGGCCATCACTTTGCCACCGCACCTTTTAAAACCGGCGGCCTCCAGACCCTCAACTATCAGTTCTCCCAGTCTTAAAAAATAGGAGCGCAGAATTTCCGTCTGCCCTTCCGGATCAGCAAAGATAATCGCATGGTCCTGATCAGTCTGGGAGTACTGTTCGCGCCTCCCGCTGCTGCCCATGGTGATCAGGCAAAATTGTGACGGAGGCATGCCCTTTTCCTGGATGATTTTGTCCAAAGCCAGCTCGGCTACCCTTCTGTAAATCCGATCATAGAATCCGGTAATAATGGCACACATCTCTGAAGCGGTAGCTCTTTCGTTTAGCAGTACCTGGATAACCTGTTCTACCGAAAGCCTGACCCTGCCCAGGCTTTCAAAGTTATCCAGCATTTCAATTTCGTTTATTATGCTTAGGGGTTTGGCGGTTTGGATGCTGGTGATATCTTTGGTGGTAATAATTCCGGTTAAAATCCCTTTATCAACCACCACGATGTGTTTGAGGTTGTGCCTGGCCATCAGCAAAAAAGCCTGAAAGGTAAAGGCTTCGGAGTTAACCGTGATCAGGGGACTGCTCATGATTTGGATGGCCTTAAGCTTTATAGCCTGTTCAAGGTTTTTATGTCCCAAAACCCTGTTCACCAGATCTCTTTCGGTGATGATCCCTACCGGTCTTTCACCTTCCGGCACCTGTTTGGTTACCACTACCGAGCCGATATTATATCGGGCAATTATCTGGGCCACCTCGATTACACCCTCTTCGCAGGTACAGGTGTGGACAGGAGAGTTCATTATCTCGGTTACCCGGCTCCTTAACAAGGGTTCCTTGGATCTCTGGTTATCTTCGAACATGTACTTTGTGTACAGGGTGCGCATGCGTTCTACCAACAGGCGGGTAATTTGACCTGAAAATTGGTTGTTCCGGGAAAATATAACGTTGAATTCTTCCTCGGGCAAAGTTAAACATTCCGTTTTTTCCAATGCTTTAACAGATCCGGGATATTCATCCCCGGTAAAAAGACCGGTTTCTCCAAAAAAATCATGGGGGTGGCGGTAGGCCACAGCCCGGGATATTCCCTGACTATCGGAAACTTCAATTTCTACCTTTCCGGAGACGATCAAAAAGAGTACCTGGCGGGGCGGTTCTCCCTGTTTTAGTAATATTTCACCGCGATTGAAAGTTAACAGCCCTGAGTTTTCAACCAGTAGGCTTATTTCCTGCCCGGGAAGCAGGTTAAAGGGATAAACCTTTTCCAGGAACTTTTTTCTTTCTGCTAATTGCAAATATGACTCCCCTTTCACGGGAATTATCCTTCTTAGGTGACCGGAAAAACTAAATCGGCCTTGTCAAGCAGTTTAAACAATCAACTAAATTATAACAATATTGGGCCCGGTTGCCAATAGGCAATGTAAATGGATGCCGGATCTCTTTCAACTTGAAAAAAATGAATTGAGAAAAGATTTTCCGCAGCTGTATTGTAGCTTATGAAGTTTTTCCTTTTAACTACATCGGTGGAAGCTAACAAATAAATATTTTCCGGAAACCATTGGCAGGGTTTTTTCAGAACAAAGCGAATAAAGTTAGAGTTGTTATATTTTTATCACCCAAAGGGATGATACCGAAACATGTTTGAAACCGCAGCATTCACCACCAATGCCCAAGAATATCTTATCGTTTGCATTTTGTTTCTACCTTTGGCAGGAACCGTGGCCATTGCTTTTTTAAAACGTCATGAAATCCTGCGCAATTTAGCCTCTGTCCTGGCCGGTGGGGTGATTTTCATATATTGTGGGTTGCTTCTATTAAAGGCCCTGCAAGGCCCGGTTATTTTTGATTGGCCGCTGTTCATGGGGATTGGCCTTCATTTCCGGGTAGACATATTTGGTGCGTTGTTTGCTTTTTTTTCTGCACTGATCTGGTTTTTGGCGATACTTTTCTCCTGGGGGTATATGTCTCATCAACATGCACGGGCTCATTTTTATTCCTGGGGATACCTGCCTCATCAACATGCACGGACCCGTTATTTCATTTTTTTGATGCTGACTCTGGGAGGCTGTCTCGGTGTCTTCCTGGCCGGTGATCTATTCAGCCTTTTCCTTTTTTTTGAGATGATGTCGTTAACATCTTATGTCCTGGTTATCCACAACGAAACCGAAGAGGCGATGAACGCCGGACTTAATTATCTTTACTTTAGCGTTGCCGGCGGTCTCTTCCTGCTTACAGGGATTATGCTGCTCTATTCTACTACCGGCACCATTTCTTTAATTCCCCAGTTGAGCCAGCTGGAGGGCAGTGGATCTGTTCGCTATTATATTGCTGTCTTGCTGATCGTTGGTTTCGGGATCAAGGCCGGGATGCTACCCCTGCATATCTGGCTTCCCAAGGCCCACCCGGTAGCTCCTTCCCCGGCCAGCGCCCTTCTTTCCGGGATCATGATAAAAGTAGGAGCCTATGGTATTATCCGGGTATTTAATCTGGTGCTGACTCCGGCGAAACCCGGGGCCGACCTTTGGCGGTTCACGGAAGAAACCGGTTATATAATCGTTTGGATCGCTGTGGCGACCATGTTTTTTGGTGCGCTGATGGCTCTTTTTCAATCAAATCTCAAACGTCTTCTCGCCTACAGCAGTGTAAGCCAGATGGGTTATATTCTGTTGGGCGTGGGTTGTGCGGCATATCTGGGTTACCAGGGACCGATCGGTTTTACCGCATTTACCTACCATATCCTTAACCATGCCTTTTTCAAATCCGGACTATTCCTGATGGCCGGAGCGATTTACGCCCGCACCGGCGAAGAAGAACTTACGGGGCTGGGCGGTTTGGCCGGAAACTCACCGGTCACCGCCATGGCCTTTTTTACGGCTGCGGCGGGGCTGGCCGGCTTCCCTGGTTTTAACGGTTATATCAGCAAAACTTTGCTGCACCATGCGGTGGTTGAAGCCGCCACTGATGCCTACCCGGCAAATCTGCAACCGGCCGAATTTATTTTTATGTTAACGGGAGCACTGACGGCATGCTATGCTTTCAGATTATTCTCCGGTATATTTACCGGCTCAAGGCCTGCCCACCTGGCAGGTATTGAAAGAGAAACCCTTTCCGAACAGCTTATCTTTGGCGCATTCGGTGCAGCAATAATTTACCTGGGCCTTTTTCCCCACACCGTGATTAACCGGTTGATATTACCGGCAGCCGGGGGATTCGTCCTGGATAGCGGTGCTTTTGTCCATCTCAAACAACTTTATTTTCTGGGAGCTGCAGATCTGCTGGGTGCGGCTGTCCCCATTTTTTTGGGATTGCTTCTCCTTTATGGTCTCCGGAAAATAAAGTTGTCGGGCAAAATAGAGGCGCCTTTTCACCTCAGCATCGACTATTTATTCTACACCCCGGTTAGCCGCTACTCTAAGGCCCTGTTTACGGTGGCCGGAGGGGCAGTGGAGAAGGTGATAGATGGATTTTACCTGGACCTGCCCGTAGCCTGTGGAAGGATCTCCCACGGCCTGAGATTCTTTGAGGATAACTCAATTCCTGAAGTAGGCCGCCGGATCAATCGGGCAGCCGCGCAAACAAGGGAATCAACCTATAAACTTTGGGCCTCTGGAGTAAATGGAGCCTTCTCCTGGTTTTCCCGCTTTGCGAAAGGGGCCTTCCGTTTCCTTACGCAGATCGATTACCGGCCCCAGGGCAGTAAAATATTCTTAACCATCAATATTTCGAACCTTGATTTCGATATTGTATTTATAATGATCTATCTGATGTTGATCATGGCGATGTTGTTGCTGTTCAATACCTAAGGAAGGGATCTTATAAGGAACTGATGACCAACTTTTTACCCCTGGCTACAATTGTTTTCCCCCTTGTAGGAGCGCTGATCATCCGCTTTCTTGGTACAGAGGAGAAGATTTGGCGTCACCTGACGGCCTTTCTATCCATATTTCTTACCTTCGCCGCGGTAGTCGGCATGCTTCCCTATACATTAGCGGGCGAAACCATTGATTTACGCCTTTTTACACTGATTCCCCGGTTGCCTTTTTATTTCCGGGTTGATTCTCTGGGAATGGTTTTCGGGCTGGTGTCATCAACCCTCTGGGTGCTGGCTGTAATCTACTCGATGGGCTACATGTCTGGGGAGGAAAACCAAAAGGGCTATTTTGTTTTCTTTGTTCTTTCTGCCTCCGCAACCATGGGGGTGGCCTTTGCCGGCAATCTGTTTACCCTGTATATATTTTACGAATATCTGACCATCTGCACCTTTCCATTGGTGGTGCATACCCGAACTGCAGAAGCTACCCGGGCGGGCATAAAATATATTGTCTACGGGTTTGGAGGCGGCGCGCTTATCCTGGCATCGCTTTTTGTTATCCAGGGCATGACCGGCACCCTTGATTTTACGATCGGTGGGATCTTCGGTCCGGTCAGCCCCCAAAACCGAAGCTTGCTGGTGCTGATTTTCATTCTCTGCATTACCGGTTTCAGCACAAAATCAGCAGTAATGCCCTTGCATTCCTGGCTTCCCGGGGCCATGGTCGCCCCTACTCCGGTGAGCGCTCTCTTGCACGCCGTGGCTATTGTCAAGGCGGGGGTATTCGGTGTTATCCGGGTTTTCTACTCCCTGTACGGGGTGGAAACGCTACGGGAACTGAACCTTACCAGCTACCTGGCGGTGATAATTTGTTTTACTATCATTGCCGGATCAATAATGGCGATTAGGCAAGATCTACTTAAACTACGGCTGGCATATTCTACCATCGCTCAACTGGGCTATATCACTTTAGGTACACTTATGCTCACGCCAACCGGCCTTACGGCGGGGCTGATCCATATTGCCAATCATGCGGTAATGAAAATTACTCTTTTTTTCTGTGCGGGAATCATTATTACTGTTACCGGAAAAACCAGACTGGCGGAAATGGCCGGTGTAGGGCGCCGCCTGCCGCTGACCATGTTTGCTTTTGCTATCGGGGCTTTTGGTCTGATGGGAATACCGCCGATTTGCGGGTATGTAAGTAAATACTACCTGCTTACCGCGGGTTTCAGTACGGGAAAACCGGTTTATGCCTATGTAATTTTGCTCAGCTCCTTGCTCAATGCCATATACTATTTACCAATTATTATCAACGCATTTTTTAAGGAGGGTTCCTTCGAAAGGAGCCGGGGGCTGGAAGCGCCCTGGACCATGCTTGTTCCGACTTTGGTCCTGGCGGCGGCGGCAGTGCTGCTCGGTCTTTTTGCCGGTTATACCACTATTCCCCTGATTGAAGCCGCGGTTAAAGCCAATTTTTAGAGGTGTCACCGGAGGGGGTTTTCAAAAGCAATGATTGCAAACGAGCTCTCTTTTAGTACAGTGCCCCTGTTGATGATCCTGATTGTTCTCGGCTGCGGTGCGCTTATTTTGCTGGTGGGGCCTCTTTCGGAAAAAATGGCTCGAACCCTCTTTCTATTATCGGCCCTGGTGCCGGCCGCACTTGCATTTTTGCTGCTGCGCGATCTTGCTGCCGGCAAGGTTCCGGGGATCCGCTTTCCCGGTTTATTCCCCCCGGCGGGCCTGGGCTTTAGGGTGGATCATCTGAGCCTGTTCCTGGTTATGCTATTCTCCCTTTATGGGCTGATCCTGTTCATTTATGTGCTGGATTATGCTTTGGGAAACCCCCGCCGGATCTCCCTATGGGGAGGGCTCTCTCTGACCTTGGGAGGGGCTCTGGGAGTGGTCATGGCCGGGGATCTGTTTACTTTTTTCCTGTTCTTTGAATTCATGTCGCTGATGTTTTTTGTGTTGATTGCCAATCCCCAAACCGAGAAATCCACCGGGGCAGCTACAAAATTTCTTTTTATGACCATCATCGCCGGTGTAGCACTCTTTTTGGCCCTGGCTTTAACCTATCTCCAGGCGGGAACGGTAGCCCTGGGGCAGAGCCCCTTTTTTGTTCCGGGCACACTGCCTGCCTATGCAGCTTTTGCCGGTTTCATGATTGCCTTCGGGATTAAATCCGCAGTCTTCCCGCTGCATCTGTGGATGCCTGATGCCTATACTTTTGGGCCCGTTCCAGCGGCGGCTATTTCTTCGGGGATGCTTTTAAAAACCGGGGTTTACGGAATAATCCGGATATTTCACGATATCTACGGCCCGGAGTTGATTCGGGAACGACATTGGGATGTCTTGCTTATTCTGCTGGCCACTGTTACCATCCTTTACGGTTCCCTCAATGCTCTTACCCAAGACGATTTGCTCCGGCGCCTGGCTTATTCGGGGATTGCCCAGATCGGCTATATTCTGCTGGGAATTTCGCTGCTTACCGAAAGCGCCTTGATCGGAGGTATCTACCACATCTTTGCTCATGCTGTTATGAAGGGGTGCCTTTTTCTTTGTGCGGGAGCTATTATTAATGTTACCGGAAAGCGCAAGATCAGTGAACTGGGCGGCATAGGACTGAAGATGCCGCTGACTATGCTTGCCTTCACCGTAGCCGGTTTGACGGCGGTGGGGGTGCCTCCCCTGAACATATTTGTGAGCAAGTGGTTTATAGGGCAGGGCGCCCTCCAGGTGGGCCAACCGCTGCTCCTGGTCTTGCTGCTGGTAAGTAGTATGCTTAACGCCGCTTACTACCTTCCCATTTCAATTGCCGCCTTTTTAGGGCGTCCGCCTCGGGATCGCCGAAGAGCCGGCTCAGGTTTTCGGATCAAAGAGGTTTCGCCGGCGCTGCTGGTTCCGATGTTAGTACTTGCTTTCTGCGGCTTTGGCTTTATCCTGGTTACGCCGCAAAACTGGCCCCTGGAACTGGCAAGGCTGGCGGCGCAGGCGTTGATGAAAACTCCCCTTCCTTAAAATGTCCCACCTTGAGATAGCTCACCCTTCAGGGTGGAGGAATTGATAAAGGTTACCTTAGGATTTAAAGAATGCCGGCTAGTCCATATTGCCGGACAGGAGGTGGATAACCCTTGCAGATCTACTCGCTTTGGCCCGTTCTGGCAGCTTTTTACCCCATTGCTGCCGGAGGGGTGTTATACGTCTGGGGCTTAATTTGCAATAAAAAATTACGGGAGGCTACAGCCGTTGCTGCGTCCGGCCTGGCGATGTTGCCGGTTTTATGGATGTACCCGGCAATAAAATCAGGACAGGTAATAGTGGCAGGACCCTTTTTTAATCCGCCTCTGGCGATAACTTTCCGGGTGGACGGGCTTGGTTTTTTCATGGCTTTGCTTGTTTCACTCCTTTGGTTTTTAGCAGCTTTATACTCGCCGGGCTATCTGGCACATAACCGCGCTCATAACCGCTACTATGCCCTGTTGCTGATAACCCAGGGAGGCTGCCTGGGAATAATGGTGGTCGGTGATCTGCTGGGGCTTTTTTTATTCTTTGAACTAATGGCCCTGGTCGCTTTTGTGCTTGTATCCCACGAAGAAGATCCCTACTCCCTTTTTGCCGGATCGAAATATCTTTACATGACCCTGGGCGGCGGTATGGCCATATTTTTTGGCCTGATAGCGGTTTATTGCTTGACCGGTGATCTTTCTTTTGGTTGCCCCGGCGGTTTGATCGATGAGCCCTCCGCCCTGGCCCGGTATGCTTTTATTGCTTTTTTGATTGGCTTCGGGGTAAAAGCGGGGGTATTTCCGTTGCATGTCTGGTTGCCTGACGCCCATCCGGCGGCTCCGGCTCCGGTCAGCGCTCTTCTCTCCGGAATCATGATCAAAACCGGCGCCTATGGCCTGATCCGTGTGGTCTGCCAGGTTTATTCCCCACGTTTTTTTGCTGTGGGGGCCTTACAATCCAGTATGTTGATCATTGCCGCAGCGACTATCCTGCTCGGTTCCGCATTGGCCATTTTGCAGGACAACCTGAAACGACGGTTGGCTTATTCCAGCATCGCCCAGATCGGTTATATTTTTCTTGGTATTGCCCTGCTCACCGAAAGAGCCATGGTTGGGGCTGTCTTTCACATTTTTACTCACGCCTTCATGAAAAGTTGCCTTTTCCTCTGTGCCGGTCTAATCATCACCCAGACCGGGAAAGAGAGGATCAGTGAACTTGGCGGAATAGGTATGAAGATGCCCTTAACCATGGCCTGTTTTACGGCGGCATCTCTGTGTATGGTGGGTATTCCACCGTTCAACGGTTTTATCAGCAAATGGGAACTTTCCATGGCTGCCCTGGAGCTCGGATTACCGCTGCTGGTTGGTCTGTTGATCGTAAGCAGCCTTTTGAATGTCGTTTATTATTTTCCCATCGTTATCGCTGCTTTTTTTACCCGTGGGAAAGAGATGAAAGAAGAGCTAGATCTCCAGGAAAGATTCCAACAAAACAGGGGACCCTCTGCCATTCCATTTATGCTAGGAGAGGCCCCCCTAGGGATGCTGTTTCCGGTAATGGTACTGGCAGTGGGCTGTTTTATATTTTCTTTGTTTCCCGTTAACCTGGTTCTGGAAATGGTTAGAAGTATAGCCTCTGCCTTGTTTTAATCCCGGGTTAGAAAATAAAGTGCTAATCACTATTTTGATCTGCCCTGTTTTAGTCGGTCCGGCGGTAATCACTCATGATAAAATAATTTATAACCGATCTCAGCAGGATGGCGATTCCTAGAAAAGCTCCAAGCAATGCCAGGCTACTTAAGGTGGACATCGCTGCTCCTCCTTTCAGAAAAGGGGTACAATTATAATATATTAGATCCAGCAATGTTGTCAACAATATTTCCTATATTCCCGCAAGTTATTTATTTCTCAAGCATTAGTTCATAAATTCACATATATTTTGATCTTTTAGCCTATCCGGGAGCAGGGGTAGCTGCGGGCTACGATCAAGACAGCCATAAAAAAACACGCAAAGCCTTTCATGTTTTGCGTGTTTAATTCATGTTTTCCGGGATCAGGATATTTAAGGGGACACGTTTCTAAAGGAATCGGTAAAACCGAAATTCAGATAGAAAAGGAAAATCAGCACTACCCCTAAAATGATAATTACCAGTGTAGCATCAAAATCGATATTTCCAATATTTACCGTCCGATAGAGCCGGGAGCGCCCCGGCTGGTAATCAATTCTCATCAGAAAAACAAAAACTTTCCGGTAGAGGGCTGCCAGAAAAGCCTTGAAATGGCGGGCCATGCTGTTTACAGCCCTGGTTAGATAGCGCCAGGTTAAAATGGCGGCCCTGCCAACCACCGAACCCGCATATTCCTGACCGAGCCAGGCAGGAAAGCTGATTTGGAAGGCGCCGCTTTTCATCCCAAAAGCAAACAGTATGGCGCCGGCAGCCAGAGTCAGAGCCACGGATCTTATATCCGGCCATGCCCAGAACTTGATCCCCGCAAGATGGGTTTCAATATATCCGGGATCATACATGAACTGGCTAAGTCCCGGTAAAATGAAGCGATCCAGGATCTGGTTGGGGAATAGGCCGACCCCCATGATTGCTGCTGAGAGCATGATCATACCGATCTTCATCGGCAGGGGGGTCGGCGGCAGATCACCATAGGAACGTTTTGCTTTGCGGAAAAAGACCAAGTAGATAAACTTGAAAAAATAGCAGGCTGTTCCGGCGCTGGCCAGGATGAAAAGCCATTCGGCAACCTGTAACCCGGGCAAACGACTTTGGGTGAATGCTCCCGCCAGGGCATGGTGAAGCAGTGTTTTGCTGACATAGCCGTTGAAGAAGGGAAAACCGATAATGCCCAGCGTGCCGATCATCGCCGCCGCAGCGGTGAAAGGCATTTTTCTCCAGAGGCCGCCCAGTTTATACATATCCAGCTCGTTCAGTTGAAAAGCAAACGCACCAACTGCCAGGAAGAGCAGCGACTTGAACAAGGCGTGATTCAGAATATGGTAGGAGGCAGCAGCAAGTCCCAACGCCCCTTCGCGGCATAGAAAATCAGCCACCCCGACGCCCAGGATGATAAAACCCATTTGGCTAATGCTGCTGCAGGCCAACATCTTTTTCATATTGTCCTGAAATAAAGCCATGAAGGCGCCAAAAAGAGCCGTCCCGATACCTATCCAGATGATCACGTAACCGATGGTGGAAAGACTGTCCCACAGGGAAGCCAGTCCGGGGGCTCTTAGGTCAAAGGGACCGGTTCTACAGGGGGTAATGAACATTGCCACTGTGCGGATAATTCCGTAGGCGCCAATTTTGATCATAACTCCGGAGAGCAGGGCGCTGGCCGGCGATGGTGCTACCGGGTGGGCCCGGGGGAGCCAGATATGCAGCGGTGCCATTCCGGCTTTGATTCCAAAACCCACAATAAGACAAATGATCGCCGTCAGGTGGTAGGGGGTAGGAAACCCGATAGGAGTGGGTGCAATCACCAGTGTGCGCAGGAAATACTGCAGTAACAGGATCCCGGTTAGCAAGCAAAGTCCCCCAAAGACGCCCAGGTACAGATAGAGGTTCCCCGCACTGATTGCTTCCTCGCTTTGATTGTGAATTACCAGAACATAGGAGGCCAGCGTCATTATCTCAAAAAAGACGAGCAGGGAGATGAAATCGCCCGCCAGGGGCACTCCGATCGTGCCCACAAATGTTAGGGCGAGAAAGACAAAAAACCGTCCCCGGTTTTGTTCGTGTTCCATGTAGCTTACCGCATAGATGGTGGCGGCGAGCCAGACAAAGGCGGTGATCAATGCTACCATTACACCGAGGCCGTCTACCCGGAAGGTTAAATTTAACGGTGAGATCAGCATTTCGATTTTACAAACGATTATTTTTTTCTGCATTGCAGCCGGCCACATTGACAGGACTGCAGCCAGGGTAGCCAGGTTGCCGCAGATGGCTAAAGTATGGCGCAGCCAGGGGATGCGGGCAGCAGCAATTAGAAGTAGCGCTGTCGTCAAGGGAATCAAGATCACCCATAGCGGCTGCCAGGAAAAAATTTCGCTCATCACTGCACCTCCTTAAAACTTAGAACAGGTAGCCGGCGACAGATTTAATAAATGGCAGGTAGAGATTCAAAGCCATTCCGAACACAATACAGGTCAGTGCCAGCCCAAGTGTAGGCCAGAGCATGCTGGGCGGGGCCTCGATGCCTTGGGCCGGCTCAAAATTTCCGGATTTGAAGAAAGCATTGATTACAATCGGGAAAAAATAAGCGGCATTTAACATGGCACTGGCTACTAAAACAAAGATCACCGCGTAATGTCCTGCCTGGAGGCTGCCGGCCAGGATATACCACTTGGAGACAAAACCGTTAAGCGGCAGGATTCCCACCATGCCGATGCTGCAGATGGCAAAAGCCAGCATGGTTAGCGGCATTCTTCGCCCGACCCCGGCCAGTTCGCTGATCTTCTCTTTTCCGGTAACTGTGATAATGGATCCGGCACAGAAAAAGAGGGTGATCTTGATCAAGGCATGGTTAATCAGGTGCAACAGGCCACCATTTAGGCCCAGAGAGGTCAGCAAACCCGCACCTAGAATGATGTAGCTGAGTTGACTGATGGTGGAATACGCCAGCCGCCGTTTCAGCACATCCTGTCTTAAGGCGATAATTGAAGCTACCAGGATGGTTATACTGACCAGTATGACCACAAATATGCCCAGGTTTAAAGCGGAAAGTGCTTCAGTTCCATATATGGAGTACATCACTCTTAAAACACTGAAAACTCCGGATTTAACTACTGCTACTGCATGCAACAAGGCGCTGACCGGAGTGGGTGCAATCATGGCTGCGGGAAGCCAGGCATGAAGCGGCATGATTGCCGCCTTGACCCCAAAACCGATGATAAAACATAAAAATATCAGTTGCCAGAGCGATGCCTGCGCGGCTGCCGGATGGATGATGCCGCCGGGGGTAAAAGAAAGTGTGCCAGTGAGGCTGTAGGTCATTAT
>CAYXBB010000013.1:38401-43327 GCA_964463285.1 uncultured Syntrophomonadaceae bacterium
ACGCAGCTCCCACAAAGCTATAAACGATGTAGCGCAGGCCCGCTGTATGGGCTTCTTCGGTTCCGGTATGAATAACCAGGGGGTAGGTGAATATGGTCAGAAATTCATAAAACAGGTACAGGGTAAACAGGTTGGAGGAAAAAGCGATTCCCATGGTAGTGCCCAGGGAGAGGAGAAAATATACAAAGTATCGGCGGCGATTTATCTCGTGAGCCATGTAACCGGTAGAATAAATTACTGTAAAAACCCAGAGGATCGCTGCCAGGGCGCCGAAAAGCACCGAAAGGGGATCGGCGCGAAAAGCCAGTTCCAGACCGGGAAGAATGGTGATCAGGGATATAGAGGCCATGCGGCCGTCAAGAACCTCCGGTAAGAGCATTACAACCATTGCCGCGGTGGCTGCGGCAATAAACACGGCCATGAAATTGCGTAATTTATCTGATCGTTCCGGAAACAAACTGAGCAGCAGGGCGCTTACAATCGGGAAAATCACTGCTCCCATGATCAATTGCGCACCGGTAGGCATAGTGTTTCAACCTCCTACAAAAAATAATCCAAGCGCTACTCTTTTTGGTTTTTCCCTGCTCCCAGGGTCAGCATAATAGCCATCACTGCGGTGAAGAGAACTGTTGTTTCCAAAAGTGTATCGTAACCGCGATAATCTAAAATGATGTTCGTGACCATGTTCAGTCCGCCGCTCTCTTCAGGCCCTTTCCAGACATACCGTTCCCATACCTCGTTAATGGGTGGATTATCCGCCCGGCCGTAAGGGGGCATCTCTGCCACCGCCAGGAGAAACATGAATAAAATGAAACAGACCAAAATAACCGCAAAGGGGATAAAGAGATAATTGTGCCGCCTCTTCATAGCGGCCGCCTCCCTACTTTTGTTATTACGGTGATCATGATCACGGTCATCCCGATACCGACCGCCGCCTCAGTAATGGCGATATCAGGTGCATTCAACTGTTGCCAGATCAGGGCCATCACCAGGCTGTAAGCACCAAAAATAATCGCCACGTAAAGTAAATCTTTGAAAAAAAATATAGAGAGTGCACTTACCAGGAGGACCATGAAGAGCAGTGCGATCAAAGGGTTCATCAATCCCGCTCACCTCTCTTCCTGTTCCTTTGCTCAGGTCCCGTATAGGTATCCAGGCGGAAACTTCCTTTGGCCAGCTCGATGCCGCCGTAGTAGGCAATGCCCCGGTTGTACGATGTTTTGGCAATCAGGTGAGTCATCACCGGGTTGATGGTGGCTACCAGGATAATCATCAGGATCATTTTAGCAATTGAGGTCAGATCGCCGATCACCAGGATAAGCCCAAGAATGATCAGCCAGTTTCCCAGGGTATCGCATTTGCCCAGGGCATGCATCCGGTTATAAACATCGGGCATCCGGATCAGGCCGATAGCGCTAACCGCAAGAAAGAAGAAACCGCCGCTCATTAATATCATCGCCAGCACTTCTTTAACCGTTCCTATTGTTTTCTCCTCCCTTCAAGCCGGCCCGCTAGATCAGCTTTCCTTCACTTAAAAGTTTTAAAACACAGACAGTACCAATAAACGAACCCAGGACAAGTACCAGGGCCACATCAATATAATAAGTGCTCCGATGCAGGTAAGAATAGATCAGGATCAGTGCCACCACCTCGGAGGTGACCAGGTTGACGGAGAGAATGCGATCAATAATCGAGGGTCCGATAAAAGCCCGGTAAAGGGCCAGCGCGGCCACCGCCACCAACCCGATGATGAGAAACTGTAAAAAGGAGTTCAGCATCTTAACTCCCTTCTTCCTCAATTTTTTTGGCAAGTCCATAGAGATACCAATCCAACACCCCGCGTCCGGCCGAATCGGTTACCGCATGGACCACATGGTAGTCGTTGTACAGATCAACCGTGATCGTCCCCGGCGTGAGGGTGATGGAATTTGCATAGAACACCCGCATGAGATCGTGTTTCAATTCATTGCGCATGATCACCAGGCCCGGCGAGATCGGGAGTTTTGGGCTAAGTACGATCACCGCCACCATGATATTCGCTTTAAGCACCTCCCAGACCAGGCAGAACAGGTAACAGATCATCATAAAAAATTGTTTCAGCGTGAAAGAGGTCCGCCGGCCGTTTTCGGTGATCTTAATTTCAGACCATACAATGGTAACCACTATACTGAGCAGCGTGCCTACCATGAGATGCTGCCAGTGCAAACTGGCTGACAGCAATAGCCAGAACCCCATTACTATGATAAATATGAGGAGTCCTCCAAAATAATCTTTTTGATGACCGGCCAATTCAAGGCACCTCCCGATTAACTTAAAAAGTGAAGGACGATCTTTTGCAGGTAATCATAAAACAACACCCCTGCGGTTCCCAGGACAATAATGCAGGCGGCAGTAACCGCAATTGGCAACTGCATGGTAAAGGGAATCTTGTCCCTTTGAAAACTTCTTTTATCAGAAGATCTATCTGCGCTGGCAAAATAGAATTGCCAGATAATCGGAAAATAGTAAGCTGCATTCAACAGGCCGCTGATCACAATCAAGGCAATAAAATAGGGATAGGAGGCTTCTATGCTACCCACAGCCAGCAGATATTTAGAGATAAAGCCTCCGGTCAGCGGGATGCCCACCATGGAAAACGCGGCCACGGTGAAGGAGAATGCGGTTAGCGGCATTTTGAAGCCAATATCCTGCAGCTGGTTTACCCTCTTCTGTCCGGTTTGATAATGAATTGCCCCGGCGCATAGGAAGAGGCAGGTTTTCATCATTGCATGGACCACCAGGTGAAAGAATGCGGCTACTATCGCCCAGGGGGTTCCCAAACCCAGCCCCAGGTAGATGTAACCAAGCTGGGCCACGGTGGAATAGGCCAGGCGCCGTTTTAGATCCAGCTGAACAAAGGCAAAAAAGGAGCCGAAGAGCATTGCCGATCCGCCCAGTATCATAAGCAGGTAACGGATATTGCTTTGCTGGTAAAACTCGTTGCCGAAAACAATGAACAAGAGTTTAAACAGGGCGATAATATAGACCTTGACCACCAGGCTGGAAAGAATGGCGCTGGAGGAGGAGGGAGCCGAAGAGTGGGCGTCAGGCAGCCAGAGGTGAAGAGGGAAAAGGGCCGATTTAATGCCGAAGCCAACCACGAACAGGGTCAGCATGACCCAGACCAAGTGAGGATACTGTCCCGCATTTTGAGCCATCACCGCTCCGGCGAAACGCATATTTAGATGACCTGTAATCATGTAGAGCATGCCGATGGCCAGGAGCACGAATCCCGAGCCGATGGTGGCTAAAATAAGGTATTTTAAACTGGCCTCGGTTGAGGCACGGTCTCCTTTGCTGACTACCAGCGCACAGGCACTAATCCCGACCACTTCAATAAAGACGAACATATTGAAAACATCGTGAGTAATTACCAACCCAAGCATCGCCGTCATACAAAGCAAAAATTCCACATAGTACAAGCCGCGCGAAGCTTCGTTTATCTCTTTTTGCAGCGCCCGGCAGCTGTAAAGAGCAATCATCAGGTAAAGGCCGGTTATCAAAACGGCCATCAGCGCAGAAACCGGTTCAATGGCGATTTCAATTCCCCAGGGAGGATCCCAGTCGGCTACCGCATGATAGATCGCCTCACCGCCTCCGACAAGCTGCCCGCCAAGATAAAGGGCCAGGGCAAAGACCAGCCCGCAGACGGCTACCGCCAGCGGAGCGCAGAGATCTCTTTTCCAGCGGGCAAAGACCGGCATGGCAAAAGAAGGAATCAGCCCTCCCAGGATAAGGAATAGGGGCATTTTAGCCACGGGTATACACCTACCTCATCTTCATAAAATCCGGTGCATCAATAGTTCCATAGTGGGCGAACATTTTCACAATCAACGCCAGAGCAAAAGCTGACGTGGAGAAACCAACCACGATCCCGGTCAAGATCAGCCCCGAAGGCAGGGGGTTAATATAAAGCTCGGCCGGTGCCGCCGGATCGAGGATCGGCGCAACCCCGCCTTCTATATTTCCAAAGGCGATGTAGAACAAGAAAACCGCACTGGAAATAATATTTAACCCGATAACTTTTTTTATAAGGTTGGGTTGGGTGAGAACTATAACGGTACCGATGCCGAAGATAATAACTGAAACCAGATAGGGGTAGTTTATAATGATTGCTTCCCAGTTCATTCTTTTTGATCCTCCGCCATCAAATAAAAGATGCTTAAAATCGTACTGGCTACCAGCAAGCCAATACCCAGGTTCACCACAGAAATAATTCCAACACTGAAAAGTTCTCCGGGAGATCCGGTTGGGCCGTGATGGGTCGGAAGTAGATACTTGGTGGCCTCCATGAGACTGCCGATGCCGATGAAAACTACGGCGATATCGAGCGGTAAGTAGCGCAGGCGCTCTCTCCATTTCAGGTCGAAGATCAACAGATAGAGCAGCACTCCCAGGCCAAGCACTACTCCGCCGGCAAAGCCGCCCCCTGGAGAAAGATGACCGTGGGCTATAACATAGAAACCATACATCAAAACAAGCAGCAGCACATACCGGAAAACGATCTTGGCAATGTCATCCTTCAAACCCACAACCCTCCTGTCCTGTATTTACGAAGTTCATTCAGTTAGGACAATTAACAATACATTTTGTAAATTTATTCTCCATGGGCCATGAGTTTCCTTCTTAGAAAGTAAAGTTGGAACCGATTGAATCTTCTGCAACCGGGGCTTTATCAATTTTTTTGAAGATCGGAGCCGGGGACGAGAGCCAGATCACTACCTATTATATAGCCAGGTCCTGTTTCCAATTAACATTTTCTTCGGCAGCCGGGTAGATTGACACTGCCGGAGAGGGCATGATAAAATACGGCATACTATATGGGATAAGCGCGGTGGGGTTAGTGCTTTTACCAATCTATTCATTTGATCAATTTAAACAACGCAA
>CAYXBB010000014.1:0-41610 GCA_964463285.1 uncultured Syntrophomonadaceae bacterium
AAAACAGACCTAAGTTTTCCGGTCTGTCCCCATTTTGCTGGAGCTAAACTGTAACCCTTTGCTTATGGAAAGGGTCTATTTTTTATTGTGCCGGACAAAACCGGATCGGCAGGAGATCTTTAAGGGTGAGGCGAAAGGATTACATAATTATTTCCTGAAAGATCGAGTGAGTGCAATGCCTGAAAAAATATTAGTGGTGGACGACGAGCGGCCCATCGCGGAAATTTTAAAGTATAACCTGGAAAAAGAAGGTTTTGAAGTAGTTATGGGGTTTGATGGCCGTGAGGCCCTGGATTTGGTGGCAAGGGAGCAACCGGATCTGATAATCCTGGATATTATGCTGCCGAAAAAAGACGGCTTTACGGTTTGCCGGGAGATCCGTTCTACCAGACAAGTTCCCATAATTATGCTTTCTGCCAGGGAAACGGAGATAGACAAGGTGCTGGGATTGGAGCTGGGCGCCGATGATTATGTAACCAAGCCATTTAGCGCTCGGGAAGTTACGGCCCGGGTTAAGGCTATTCTGAGGCGCTCCAAGGTAACCCTTCCAGAGATTGAAGAGTCTAGGCAGCTTCGTTGCGGATCGCTGCTGGCCGATTTCGACCGAATGGAAGTTTCGCGCTCCGGGCAGCTAATTGATCTTACTTACCGGGAATTTGAGTTGCTGGCCTATATGATGCGACGCCCGGGGCACGTGTTTAGCCGGCAGCAACTTCTGGATGAAGTATGGGGTTACGATTACATATTGGATGAGCGGACAGTAGATGTTACCGTGCGGCGCCTGCGGGAAAAAATTGAGCTCAATCCGGCCGACCCGGAGTATATTTACACCAAGCGAGGGGTTGGCTATTATTTCAGGGAAAGCCTTCATGTTTAATAGCCTGCAGTGGAAGGTTATAATAATTTATTCCCTTTTGTTATTATTTACACTGCAACTGATCGGGGTTTATCTGGTTCAGGATCTGGAGAAATATTACCTGGAGAGCTACAAGGAAAATTTAGAAAACCAGGCTAAGTTACTATCCACTTTTATCTCTCCCCGGCCTCTGGAGGAACGAAGCGCAGAAGATATTGCCTATCTGGTAAAAGAGCTGCGCGGCCTATGGGAGATGGATATAATAGTTCTTGACAGCAATGCCCGGGTTGTAGGTTCCTCGGGCAGACAGGATATCATAGGTAGCCGTTTAATCCGGGAAGAAGTTACATCGGCGCTTTCCAGTACAACCAGTGGTGCCATCAGGATTGATCCTTCTACCGGAGAGCGACGCTACTACCTGGCAGTTCCGTTAATAAGCGGAGGAAGTACGGTGGGCCTTATTTATTTAAACGGTTCTTTAAACAGTGTGGATGGCACTTTGAACCAGATAAAGTTAACCTTGATCACCGGATCCGGAATAGCGCTGGCCATTGGCTTTTGCCTGGGCCTAATTTTAACCAGGACGATAACCGGCCCTATTTTAGAGGTAACCCGGAAGGCCCATAAAATGGCCCAGGGAGACTTTTCTCTGCCCATCCAGGTTGTCTCCACCGATGAAATAGGCCAGTTGAGCCGATCGTTCAATTACCTTTCTTCTCGTTTAGACCAGAATTTAAAAGAAATATCTGCAGAGAAAGGCAAGGTAGAAGCCATTATTAACCATATGAACGACGGGGTGATCGCTTTGGACTCCCGGGGCAGTATTATTCATATCAATCCGGCTGCCCGGAAAATCATTTCCGCTTGGCCGGAAAATCAGCTTGAACTCGGGGATTCCGGATTAGACATGCTGGAACGTCTTGCCGGTTCGCAGGTTGTCGGGACGCTAAACAGGCAGGAAGAGCCGACAAATTTTGAGATAGTTTGGGAACGACCGGCAAGGGTATTTCAATTTCAACTGGTCCCTTACCAACGAGAAAAAGGGCATGCCGGGGGAACCCTGGTGGTAATTCATGATATTACCAAGGAGAGAGAACTGATCCGGCTGCAACAGGAATTTGTGGCCGATGTTTCCCATGAACTGCGTACTCCTTTAACTACCATTAAGAGTTATGTGGAAGCGCTTTTAGACGGAGCTACCGGCGATCAAGAGCTGGGTCACCGCTTTTTAAAGGTCCTGGAGAAAGAGACCGACCGCATGGTCCGCCTGGTTAAGGATTTGCTGGTCCTCTCGTTGTTGGATTCCCGGCAGGTGGAGCTGCATAAGACCAGGGTCAACTTGCCCGATCTGATCCGGGAAGCAGTTGATTATATCCAGCAAAGGCAAGAAGATTTTCCGGAAATTTTATTCAATTTTTGCAAGCAACCTCCTCCGGTAGAGGTAGATCGGGGAAGGATTATGCAGGTGGCCACCAATATCATCAGCAATGCAGTTCATTACACTTCTCCGAAAGGGAAAATACGGATAGGGGTTTTACTGCAACCGTCTTCCTTAAAAGTTGTCGTTGCTGATAATGGAACCGGCATACCAGATCAAGATCTTCCCCGGATATTTGAACGGTTTTACCGGGTTGAAAAGGACCGCTCCCGGGGTTACGGAGGAACCGGACTGGGCTTATCCATCGCTCGCAAAATTATAGAGGCCCACGGGGGGGGGATTGGAGTGAACAGCGCTCTGGGGGAAGGGACCACGGTCTGGTTTACTTTACCCTTGTAAGTGAGGTGCCTGTTATTGAAACAAAGGCTTACTACTATTTTGCTGGTGTTACTGGTGTTATCCAGCCTGCTGTTAACTTATCAGCTTTGGTACGGTCGTCATCGCTATGACCCGATAGATGAAGAGGGCCCCGAAAGAGTGTTTTTTGAATTGCCCCGCTCGTTGGCCGACACCATTACCCCGGAGCGGATCCTGGTTAAAGCAGGTGACGGTTACCATCTGCTTCGACATGGCCAGGAGCACTTTGTTTTAATCTGGGGAGAACTCTCTTCAGCGCTGCAAGCACTTATCGAATATGATTATCGGGCCAGAGAATCGCTGGAGGACAATCAGCCCGATCTGAGGATTTATTTTGATCCTTTGCTGCCGGTAGGATCAGGTACCCCCTGGTTAGGTAAAGACCGTTACCGGGAGATCAGCAAGCTTGAGCTGTGGTTCGGAGAAGAAGGAACCTGGATAGTATTATATGAGACCGCAGGTGGAGACGAACTGGCCTTGAAACTGCCCGGACAGGTAGTTCCTACTGTGCGGGAAGCGTTTTCTGAAGAGCTGCCCCATTACGAGTTGTTAACTCCGGAAATGCTTGGCCCCTTGACGGACCAGCTTGCAATCAAGGGGGAGCTGGCTGTTCCCCTTCCTCCGATAGAGATGCCGGAACTTTATTTAAACAAAGAGATCCTGGACCAGGATAGCCTGGTGAGCGCTTTTTTTGTGGATCGCAGCCTGGTACGCAAAATTCAGGAGAAGTCCGGAGCGGTTATCTATACCGACGGCGCCAAAGGCTTGAGGATAAGGCAAGGAATTGAGTTTTCAGACCCTGTACAGGAAAAAAGTTTAACTAACCTGTCTTACCTGTCTATTTTAAGTGCCTGCAGCAAATATATTTGTTCCTACGGAGGATGGCCGAAGGAACTGCGCCTGCAAAAGATTATAATTAAAAACGGGGATCGGCATCCCCTCTACCGGGCTTACTGGAAATATTATAGGGGGGGATATCCTCTGGTAGAGGCTGATCAGGCAGTTTCTCTGGCATTTAGCGGCAGTGGGCTGGTGGAATATTGCCGGGTGGTCCATACTATTCAACCGTCTAGTGACACTGTTTGTCAGATTACCCCTTATCTTCAAGCTCTAGAGGAGTCGATTGATATATATTACCGGCGTTACGGGGAGGCTGCGCCCCTAATACTGGAGGCGATAGATCTGGTATATGCGGAAACCGGTTTTCCCCATCAACCGGAGGCTGTGCCGGCCTGGCTTATTCAGATCAATGAAGAACGGATCATACTGAAGGCGGGGGATCTTTCTCCACTAGAAGGAGACGGGCTATGAATACGGATCGAGCCAAGATTGCCCTGATAGTTGCTTTTTTAGGATTAAATCTATTTTTGGCATATAATTTGTTTTCCCCTGATTTTAGAGGACAACCATCTTCCGACCTGCCTGTAGAAGAGCTGCAAAGGATTGAGCTGTTTATCCAGGACTCCGGTTACAGGTTGGATGTCCCCCTGGATCGGACAGTGCAGACCGGCACCTTTATTACTGTGGCTCCATATTCCTTTGAGCGTTCCCTGGTGGCTGAAGAGGCGTATTCTGTTGCTTACGGAGAACAGGCGGACATTTATCATTGTCCCGGCAAACAGGTTAAATTTTACCCGGGAGGACGGACAGAGATCTGCTATACTCCGGGAGTACCTTTGGATCTATTCGACTCTACAGAGGAAGAGTTGAAAATTCTGGTGCAGACCTTCCTGCAGGACAGTATACCTTTTCTGCAATTAAAGTTTGATCTGATACAGGAGGGAGGCTCCGGAGAGCGAATTATTACCTATACTCAAACCTTTGAGGGGGCTGACATATATTCTAGTTTTGTTAAGGCAACGGTCATTGGAGGGAGCCTAACCATGGTAGAATACCTTTGGCTTATGCCCCTCAAGCGCCCCCAGGAACACCCTATAAACATGATTTCAGCGGCGGAAGCGGTATTAAAGCTGGTTGAAGAGTTGGGGCCTGTCGACCAACCCCGCTATGTTGTCCGTTTGGACCTGGGCTTTTATTCGCAGGAATATGAAGCCGAGCAATGGGATGTGCCTCCGGTGTGGCGAATTATACTTGATCACCGGCAAACCTACTATGTTAATGCTTTTACCGGTAATTTGGAGAACGATTTGAATATAAATGAGAATGAAAGATCTAATAAATTTTAAACTTGCAGGAGGGGCTAATGGAAAAGCTATTAATCGCAGGCGGTCAAAGGTTACGGGGCCAGGTGAAGATAAGCGGCTCCAAAAATGCAGCTGTGGCCATACTGCCGGCAGCGATCATGACCAGGGAGAAGGTTGAGTTACAAAACCTTCCGGATATTACAGATGTGAGGGTGCTGGTAGCCATCCTAGAAAATCTAGGGGTGGCCATTCGCAGAAGGGGCCGCAATTCAATTGTGCTTAGTTCTCCGGGCTTAAGAAGTTATTCCCCTCCTTATGATATGGTAAAAAAACTAAGGGCCTCCTATTATCTTATGGGCAGTTTGCTGGCTCGCTTTGGTCGGGCCGAAGTGCCCATCCCCGGGGGATGTGACTTTGGGCCCCGCCCGATCGATCAACATTTAAAAGGATTTTCCGCTCTGGGAGCCGACATTGAGATTGAACATGGGCTGGTAAAACTGGAGGCAGAGAAACTGCAGGGGGCCCACATTTATTTGGATGTGGTCAGTGTAGGAGCCACTATTAATTTAATGCTGGCAGCGGCAGTGGCGGAAGGACAGACCATCATTGAGAATGCTTCCAAGGAACCCGAGATAGTGGATACCGCCAACTTTCTAAATGCCATGGGCGCTTCCATTAAAGGTGCCGGCACGGACGTAATTCGGATCGAAGGCACCAAGCTGTTCTCCAGTGTTAATCATACCATTATTCCCGATCGCATAGAAGCGGGATCTTTTATGGTAGCGGCGGTGGCCACGGACGGGGAGATCCTAGTAGAAGGGGTTATTCCCAAACATCTGGAGGCGATCACTGCCAAGCTCAGGGAAGCAGGAGCAAAAATTGATCTGCAGGCTGACCGGGTGAAAGTAAAGCGAGGACCCCAATTGTTGCCGGTGGACATCAAGACATTTGTATACCCCGGATTCCCAACCGATCTCCAGCCGATTGCAATGACCTTACTGACAGCGGCGGAAGGGACCAGCGTAATTACGGAAAATGTATTTGAAACCAGATTTCGCCATGTAGACGAATTAAAACGAATGGGGGCACAAATTAAGGTGGAAGGCCGCACGGCAGTGATTGAAGGGGGATCGCCTCTTACCGGAGCACCGGTTAAGACTACTGATTTAAGGGCCGGCGCTGCCATGCTGGTAGGCGGGTTTATGGCCCAGGGGGAGACCATTTTAACTGGAATAGAGCAGATCTATCGCGGTTATGAAGATATTGAAGCCAAATTAATTAACTTGGGAGCCCGTCTCAAACGTATCCATGAAGACCTGCTCACCTCTTCCCGGGAGAGTGGCTGATGGAACTTTTGTTAATTCGCCACGGTACCACTCAGGCCAATCTGGAACAGCGATTCCAGGGGCGGCTAGATACAACCCTTGCTCCGGAAGGGAAACGGGAATCAGAAAAAATAGCCCACCGCTTGAAACATTCTCCTCCGGATTGGTTCTTTAGTAGTGATCTAAAGCGGGCCTGGGAAACCGCCCAGATTATTTCCCGGGAAATAAAAGTTAAAGTCAGCCCGTTGTACCAGTTGAGAGAATGTTCCTGGGGAGATATTGAAGGGTTGACCCGGGAGGAGGTAGCAAAACGTTATCCTGCCCTGCAACCCGGACGGCTCCCGGCAATCATACCCGGCGCGGAAAGAAAAAGGTGGCTGATGGTAAGGGTTAGATCTGTGCTGTCTTTGATAACCTCCATCGCCGACAGCCGGTGCAGGGTGCTGCTGGTCAGCCATGGCCGGTTTATCAACGCCTTTATCTCTACCTGCCTGGGCTTAAGAGCCCGTGATCTCTGGCCCTTCTCCCCTGCACCGGCTTCGCTATCTGTTTTGGACTATCTGGCAGAAGAGAAAAGATTTAAGCTGTTACTGTTTAATGATTGCAGCCATTTACGGTAAAGGATCTTTACTAACACCCCTTTATTGGGTTAAACTCATGCTTGGCGGGAAAAACTTTTGCTATGCAAGGAGGTGATAGTCTAGATGGACTTCTATGAGGAATTTGATCGGCCTCCCCGCCGGGGAAACCCACCTCTAGTATTGCTGCTGGTGGGGCTACTAGGAGGTATAGTGGGGGCGGGCATATTTTGGGTTTTAGGCGGCCACTACGGATTTCCGAACCGGCAGTCACCGCCGGAATTTCCACCGCCTGCCACAACTCGCCTGGAAATAATAGGGGGTGATGCCGCTGCACTGGTGGTAGAAAAGGCAAAGCCGGCAGTGGTGGGGGTTAACAATTATGGTTATGCATACCAGGGCGGACAAAAGGTAGTCAGGGAACAGGGGTCGGGATCGGGAGCGATTATCTCTGCAGACGGGTATATTGTCACCAATCAGCATGTAATCAACCGGGGTGACGAGATTACGGTGGTTTTACCCAGTGCTGAGATACTCACCGCGGAACTGGTGGGAGAAGACGAGTTGACTGATTTGGCTTTGTTAAAGGTAGACCGGGACATGCTGCCCTATCTTAGCCTGGGGGATTCTTCGGAAATCAAGGTGGGAGAAACATCGATCGCTATCGGAAACCCGTTGAGATACTTTCAGCAAACCGCTACCGGAGGAATAGTAAGTGCAGTGGAAAGGCAGGTAAATCTGTCCGACAGCAGCTATTCCTATACCTATATCCAAACCGATGCTGCTATCAATCCCGGGAATAGCGGCGGTCCTTTGGTTAACTTAAAGGGAGAAATTATCGGAATCAATTCTGCCAAGATCAAAGAGGTGGGGGTGGAAGGTATCGGATTTGCCATTCCCAGCAATACGGTGAAGCGGGTGGTAAAGGATCTTAAGGAATACGGCCGGGTAAAAAGGCCCCAACTAGGTATACTGGTTAGAGATTTCTCTATGGAGACCCGGGTGCTGTCGGATTTGGGGGTGTATGTAGCGGAAGTTGCAAACGGGAGCCCGGCCCAGGCGGGAGGGCTTCGGGAGGGCGATGTGATAGTAAAGGTGGAGGATCGGCAAGTGAACTATTCGGCCCAACTGTTTGATGCCTTGCTGAAATATTATCCCGGGGATAAAATCAACTTAACTGTGGATAGAAACGGTTCCACTGTCACAGTGGCGGTGGAATTGGGCGAAATGAGATAACCGGAGGAGGAAATTACAACATGATTTTTAAATCCCTGGTGGTAGGAATGTTTGCCACCAACTGCTACCTGATAGGCTGTCCGGAAACCAGGGAGGCAGCGGTAATAGATCCCGGTTTCGAAGGAAAGAAGATAGTTAACGAAATCCGCGAGCTGGGATTGCAAATAAAATACATTATCAATACCCATGGCCATGTGGATCATATCTCCGCTAACTCTCAAATTAAGGAGGTAACCGGGGGGTTAATCTGCCTGCATGAAAAAGATTTACAGCTTTACCGGAACCCTTCATTTGGGTTGTCGGCAGGAGCGGGTAAGCAACCGGATCCGGACTGGCTGGTGGTAGAAGGGGATAAAATAACATTTGGCAGCATACAGCTGCAGGTGTTGGAAACACCGGGTCATACTGAAGGAGGAATTTCCCTGTTAGGCCCTGGTCTAGTGTTTACCGGGGACACGTTGTTTGCAGGTTCTGTTGGCCGCACTGACCTTCCTGGGGGATCTTTGGAGCAGCAGATACAGAGCATCCATACTAAATTGATGGTATTGCCTGTTAAGACTGTGGTATACCCGGGACATGGCCCTGATTCCACCATCGGCCGGGAAAAACAGACCAACCCTTTTTTAAGGTGCTGAACCCCCCAGGGCAGTTTAAGGCTGCTGCTCCTTTAAATAGTAGCGCAGCGCCCGGGGAGTAATACCCAGCAGTTCCGCGGCTTTAGACTGGTTGCCGAAAGTGGTTTTCAGGGCCAGATCAATGATTGCCCAAACCAGCCGGCGATTCCATTGCTTTAAATCATCCTGGAACCCGGCAAGGTTAAACCCTTCACGCGGATCTATTTTCAAAAGCAGATCTTTCCATTGCCGGGATAGCTCCAGAAGCTCTTGCTGGTGGGGGTGATCTACCCAGTAATCGGGAGGCTGCGGCAAATTGTCAACCTGATGTTCCGGTTCGGTTGAAATTTCTACCCGAGCTGCCGGTTGCAATTTTGGCGGCAGCTCGGCGGTTTTGATTTGCGATCCCTTACTGAGCAGCACTGCCTGTGCCACTGTATTGGCCAGCTCCCGGATATTACCGGGCCAGGGATACTTAACTAACAGCTCCACGGCCTGTTTGGTAAACTGTTTGGGGGCTTCTTTGTGCTTGGTTTCTTTATCCAAAAAGTAGCTTACAAAAAGGGGTATATCTTCCGCCCGTTCCCTTAGCGGTGGTATCACCAGGGAGGCGACGTCCAGTCGGTAAAACAGATCTTCCCGGAAGGTTTTTTCCTCTACCTTGCCGGCCAGATTGACATTAGTAGCGGTGATCACCCTTACATCAACCTTGCTGATCTCTTCTCCCCCTACCCGCAACAGTTCCCCGGTTTCCAGTATCCGCAGCAACTTGATTTGAATAGCCGGGGAGGCAGAATCGATCTCATCCAGAAACAGGGTGCCCTTGTGAGCCAGCTCGAATATTCCCCTTTTTCGGTTGATCGCTCCGGTAAAGGCCCCTTTTTCATGCCCAAACAGTTCGCTCTCCAGAAGAGTTTCCGTAAATGCTCCACAGTTGAATCCCAAAAACGGGCGGTCACTGCGGTGGCTTACCGAATGGATATAACGGGCCAATATTTCCTTGCCGGTCCCGGTTTCACCTTGAATTAATACCGTAATATTTTTTTTGGCGATCTTTCGAGCGGCGGTAACCAGGCTGATCATTTTAGGGTTACGTCCGATCACAAATCCGTATTCTTCTTGAGAGACCAGCTTGTCGGCCTCAAGCTTGGCTGCCAGAGCTTTTTCCAGCAGATTTTCCATCTCTTCTATGTCTGCAAAAGGTTTTTCCACATAATCAAAGGCTCCCAGCTGGATTGCCTCCACTGCCGATTTAACGGTGGAATAACCGGTAATTATAATCACTTCACATTCCGGCTGTTTAAGCTTGATCTCCTTTAGTATTTCCAGGCCGTCGCTGTCGGGAAGTTTCAGATCCACCAGGGCTACATTAAACTTGAACTGATTTAGTTTGGCCCGGGCCTCTTTTCCGCTATGAGCACTTTCTACCTGACTACCCTTGCTTCGAAGCAGGTAGGCAAAAAAATTGCAGACCTCCGGCTCATCATCTACTATCAGAAATTGGGCGTTTGCCATCATTTGTTTTCCGGCCTCCCTGTGGCGGTTTCTTCATTGGCACCGCTGTTTTCAGGTTTAGGTTCATCCAGGGGGATAATCAAACTAAATCTGCTTCCCTTGCCCGGGATGCTGTCTACATCGATAAAGCCCCGATGGGCCTGAGCGATACCCAGGCTGACGGATAGCCCCAGGCCGGTTCCCTGCCCGGCACGTTTGGTAGTATAGAACGGGTTAAACACATGAGGAATGGAGGCGGCTTCAATACCACAGCCAGTGTCAATTATATCTACCGCCACAAATTTTTCCGGTTGAACCCTGGTTTTTATGGTAATCAAACCTTTTTTTTGGTTGCCGCCTTCTTCGGCCTTAGCGTCAATGGCATCTTTGGCGTTGAGCATCAGGTTGATAATTATCTGTTCCAGCCCTTGGGCGTTGCCCAGTACCGGGGGGAGGGAGGCATACAGTTTTTTTAAGATTTCTATTTTGTTTTTTTCAATCTGGTAAGAGACCAGGGAAAGTGCCCGTTCTACCACCTGGTTTAAATTTATCTCTTCAAAAGAATATTCGTCCTGCCGGGAAAAGGTAAGCAGGTTTTGGATTATCCGCTGGCAGCGCATCCCGCAGGATTTGATATCCTTGATCAACTGGTAGTGGGGGTCGGAGAGAGGGGTTTCTCTGAGCAGGAGCTGGGAATTGCCCACAATGGCGGTTAGCGGACTGTTCAGTTCGTGAGCCACCCCGGCCGACATTTCACCCAGGGATACAAATTTGATCGAATCTACAAAACTGGTTACATCCTTGGCATAATAAGTAACTCCCAACGGAGTGTTTTGTTCGGTATAGGCCGGATAAGCAAAGATATCCAGAACCCGGTGATAGCGGGTTCTGGATTGCAAATAAGCAGTCTGGCCGGTTTTAACGACCTGATCTGCAAGACAGGGGTTGCACTTTGTTTCACGCCCGTAAAGCAACCGGTAGCATTTTTGGCCTAATATCTCTTCCTCCCGGTGGGTAAAGAATTCAATGGCGGCCCGGTTAACCCTGGATATTTCATGGTTGTTATTAATAAACATCAGCAGATCGGTTACCGCCGAGAAGGTGGTTTCCCATTCCTGTTTATGCTGCCATACTTCTTTGTACAGGCGGACATTTTCCAGGCAAACCGCTAACTGATCGGCAACCTGTGACAGAAAAGGCAGTTCTTGTTCATTAAAATTGGATTTGCTGGCCAGCTCCAGCACTCCCACAGTTTTATTTTTGGCCATCAAGGGGATCAGTATGGTGGAGGCAATTCCTAAAGCCTGGAGTTCTTTCTCTTCCGGAGAAACAGATTGATCCTGGCAGTGCCTGAGCAGTGGTCCCTTTTCGGCAATTGCTTTTTTTAACGCGGGACCGATCCGGCCACCCCTAATCTTCAATTGTTCAATCTGCCGGTTGTACTTGATTATAGCTTCGTCGGGTTTATGGTTGTTTTCCACTAAAAATGTAGACTGATCTACCAGCCTATCCTGTTCTATTATGTACAGATTCAACATATCAAAAGAGATCAGAACCTGCAGTTTTGGAATAACGTTTTCCAGGATCTGGGTGAAGGTCATATCTACTCCGATGCTTTTGGTAAGCTGATTGATAATTTCCAGCTGGAGGTTCTGCCTGGTAATCTCCGAGATGTTTTTCTTAAGCTCAACGTAGTAAGACTTTTTTGAACTATGAATACCGGTTAGCTTTTCTATGAGTACCTTTTTGTTGGCGATGACCACTGTTTATCTCTTCCTTTGGTTACATAATTACATTTAAAGCACTAGCTTAAAAATTTCTATGATATCTTGCACTTCGGCATCACGGGGGTTGGTGATAAAGCAGGCATCTTTGATTGCATTCCGGCTTAGTTCCGGTATAACCTCTTCTGATAACCCCAGTTTGGACAAACCGGAGGGTATCCCCACATCTTCAGCCAGTTCCTGGACCATTAAGATGGCTTTTTCCGCAGCCCCGCGGTTGGTTATCTGATTAGCCTTAGCCCCCATGGCCTTAGAAATAAGGGCGAATTTGTCAATTGAGGAGATAAGGTTAAAGCGCATCACCGCCGGCAACAAAATGGCGCTGGTCTCACCGATCGGTAGATCCAGAAGCCCCCCCACTTGATGTGACATGGCATGAGCCAGTCCCAGCACGGCATTTGAAAATGCCAGACCCGCTTGCAGGCTGGCCTTGGCCATGGCTACCTTGGCTTCTTCGTTAACCTGGCTGGCTGTAGAAGCTCTCAGGTTGCAGGAGATCAACTTGATAGCGTGCAAGGCATGAACATCAGTAAGATCTGTGGAGGCCAAGGAGACAAATGCCTCGATGGCATGGGACAAGGCTTCCATCCCGGTATGGGCAGTAAGCCGGCTATTAACGGTAGAGAGGATTAAGGGATCCGAAATAGCGATATCGGGAACCAATGACTTAGATATTATGGTCATCTTAATTTTGCGTTTGCTATCAGCAATAATAGAAAACTGGGATATTTCCGAACCCGATCCGGCAGTTGATGGGACGGCGATAATCGGGGGAAGAGGTTTTTTAATCAGGTCTATACCTTCATAGGCTTGAATCTGTCCCTTGTTGGTAGCCAGAGTAGCTACTGCCTTGGCGGCATCAATGGCGCTTCCTCCTCCGATAGCCAGCACGGCATCGCACCCTTTTTCCGAATATAACAGTGCTCCTTTTTCCACTTCGTAATCCCGTGGGTTAGCGGAGAAATCAGACCAGATAAACCATTCAAGATTGCTGTTTTTTAAATGTGGAGAGGCTTTATCCACCCAGCCGCAATCGATAATTCCCCGGTCGGCTACCAAAAAAACCCTGGCGGCTCCCAGTCTTAAGCAGCATTCTCCCACCTGGTTCAGGGATCCCTTGCCAAAAATTATTTCCGGGGAAACAAATTTACTAATATACATCTGGAATTTAGCCTTTCTAAATATCGCTATCCGGCAGTAGACTATTCTGTAGCTACTGTCTGAACTCCTCTTTTCAGCATTTTACAGCATTATACTTTAAAAAAACCGGCCCCTGCAAGTGCTAAAACAGAAGCCGGCTCTTTCCGGAGAGCGCTCGCGATCCCCGCGCATTCCCCGAGATTAGTGATTACTTTTTGGCAAGGATTCCCGGGTTTCTCTTATCTCAGTTTCCTTTATTTCCGGGACTACTCCGAATCCCAGATTACTTTCCATGATTTTCTGGCACATAGTTCGTTGCTGGTCAGTACAACCAATTTTTTCCGCCTCATCACGGCTAAATACTTTAGCATAGGCGCCGGCGCTGCAGAACATCACCCACCCGTTTAATCCCAGATATTCCTTCCAGTATTCACATTTTACCAGCTTTTCCATCAGGCTCCCCCCCCCTTTAAAAAATACTCGGGCTACACCCTACCGTTTACTATCATTCTACGGGGAGCGGCCGGGCGTAGATAGGCATTCCAGTAAAACACCCCAACAAACAAAACTCCTCCTATTAAGTTACCAATGGTCACCGGAATCAGGTTGTTTACAAAAAAGGTCTTCAAGGTTAGTCCTTCCAGGATAGCCGGAGAAAGTACGGCTTCAAACATAGCCTGGTTTTTTAAAAATAAGCCCATCGGAATAAAATACATGTTGGCGACAGAGTGCTCAAAACCGGCAGCTACAAAAGCAGCAATCGGTATCATGATCCCAATTATCTTGCCGATGGCATCTTTACTGGCAAAAGAGAGCCAGACCGCCAGGCAGACCAGCCAGTTGCATAAAATACCCCGGAAGATAGCCTCCGTCCAGGATAAAGAGCTCTTGGCAAAGGCGACATTAATTGCTCTTAGACCGATTGCTCCCCCGTTGGCTTTCCAGATTCCAGAATAAAAGAACAGTACTGCCAGCAGTAGTGATCCAATAAAATTAAAACTATACACCCAACCCCAGTTTGATAACACCTGCTTGAGGGTTACCTTTTTATCTAAATATCCTGTAACCAACAGGTTGTTCCCGGTAAATAGTTCTGCTCCCCCTAAAATTACCAGAATCAGTCCCAAAGAGAATGCAATGCCTCCAATTAGTCTGGTTAGGCCATCACCGACGATGGGGGAGATATCGTTGGTGATAATGGTAAACATTATCGCCCCCATGGCGATATAAGCTCCGGCCAACAAAGCTAGCACTTGCAGTGCCGGTGGACCGATGGCTGCTTTTTTTGTAGCTGCGGTTACACAGGTCTTTGCAATCTCCGGAGGGGGATCGCAGGGTACCATCGGCTTGGGAGCAGGGACCGCCCCTGTGCCGATATTTAACTCCATTGTCCCCAGACATTGTTTCCTTTTTTCGACAGTGCAGCCAATCCGCTCTAAAAAATCCGGATTGACCGGGCGGTTAAAAGCAGCCAGCTCACAGTAGGAAACTGCTCCTCCGATCGAATCGTAATCCTTCCAAAACTGACACCCGTTAGCCATTTTTAAAAACCTCCTTCCAAAATGTAGGTCAATGCTGACCTTCCTGGTAATATATAGAGCAATAACCATGCCAGATCTGAAACAGCGGAGATCTAAATAAATAGCGGTAGCAAACCTTTTTTAGACCGGAGACCGGCAAAGAGGTGACGCAATCGCGGCACAAAAAAGACCTATATGGTTGGCAGAGCCTGATTGTTTAGGGATGACCCCGAAATTGATCGGGCAGCCAGGGCCACCAGTAATCGGGGAGGCAATGGGGACAGGTTGCATAGTTACATTGCTTGGCGGGAGCGGTACCGACAATAAAAAATTCTTCTTTTCCGGGTCCCTTACACTCAGGGCTTTGTAACAGGCCACTGTGGGCGCAAATTGTTTCCCTGATCACACCCGGGGGGACAGGAAAGTTCCGGGGAGGCAAATCTTTTAGAACTGTTTCCATGAATTCGGCCCACAGTGGAGCTGCCAGTTCTCCCCCGGTTGTTCCCAAGGGTTGTTCAAAATCATCACCGATATAAAGCCCTGCCAGTAGATCCGGGGTATAACCGATCATGTGGACATTTATACCGTTCTGCGAGGTCCCTGATTTTCCGGCTGCCGGGCGCTGCAGTATAAGACCTGCGTTTTCAGCTGTTCCACCTTCCGCCAGCACGCCGGCCAACATATCTGTAATTATAAAGGCCACTTTTTCGTCCAGAACCTTGTTCAGACGGGGCCGGTTCTCCAGTAATATATTCCCTTTGGCATCAACCACCTTCCGAATTGCCAGAGGCTCCACTCTTATACCACCGTTGGCGAAGGGAGCAAATGCCGCCGTCAGTTCCAGCAAAGTAACCTCCGCCGTTCCCAGCGGTAAAGAGTAAAAGCTGTTTAAGGGGCTGTTAATGCCCAGGCGGGAGGCCATTTCCAAGGTGTTATTCGGCCCAATATCCAGGAAGGTTTTTATGGCTACGATATTGCAAGAAGAAGTTATGGCCTCCCGGATAGTCAGCTCTCGATGATGAAATCCCCCTCCATAATCAGTGGGTTCATAATAAGCACCGGATGAGGGCTCCGGCAACAAAAGTGGCTCACAAAGATAAGTGGTAGAGGCTGTTTTTCCCTGTTCCAAGGCGGCAGCGTATACAAAGGGTTTAAAAGCAGAACCGGGTGAGCGCCGGGAAAACGCCCGGTTTAGCTGGGTCTCCGAAAAATTACTCCCGCCCACCAACGCCTTAATATGGCCGTTAACCGGGTCTATGGCTACCAGGGCGCCCTGGGGCTGGCTGCAGCCCAGATGATCGATCCTTTGCTTGGGTATACGGGCCATGATCTGTTCGGCTGTATCTTGCATGGATGGGTCTAAGGTGGTATAAATCTCCAATCCATTCCTGCAGATATCAGTGAGCTTTCCATTAAAAAGCTTTGCCAACTCAACATTTATGATATAATCTACAAAATATAAGGATCGTTCTTGCAACTCCGGCTCATGAAAGGAAAGTGTTTCTTCCAAGGCCTTCTGTTTTTCCTGTTCGGTGATATATCCTTCCAGGAACATGGCCTGCAGAACACTTTTTTGGCGCTTTATGGCGGCCTCAGGATTTATCAGTGGAGAGTAGAAAGAAGGACCTTTGGGCAGACCGGCCAGAAGTGCGGCTTCCGCCAGGGAAAGTTCGCCGGCATTTTTAGCAAAATAGGTCCGGGCTGCGGCCTCAATTCCGTATGCGCAGTGACCGTAACAAATGGTATTGAGGTACCTTTCTAAAATTTCATCTTTGTTGTAACAGTGTTCCAGACGAACGGTATAGGCTGCCTCTTTAATTTTACGGATTAAGGTCCGATCGTTAGACAGGTAGAGATTTTTTGCCAGCTGTTGGGTGATGGTGCTGCCTCCCTGAGAAAGCCGCTTCTGTTTTAAATTGTTTAGCAAGGCTCTTCCAAATCCGGACAGATCAAATCCCCTGTGCTGATAAAAACGGCGATCTTCAATAGCCAGGGTAGCCTGGAGGACCTCCACAGGGATCTGCTCCAGGGGTATCTGGAAGCGATTTTCAATATAACGTACCGCTAAAAGCTGATCCTGGCCATCGTATATCCGGGTAGTTAGCGGGACCTGTACCTGTTCTATCTGGCCGGAACCGACCAGGTTGTACACGAAATAACTAAAACTTGCCGATAAAACGAGCAACAAAAAGGTTATTAATATCAGGAAGATGTTTACCGGTTTCACTAACCCTGCTCCTTTGTTTGTAAAATATAGGCTATGAAATGATATTATGGTTAATATTAGGTAAAATAATTAGTAACTGTAGATATTTTGTTTTGCCTGCAGGGATTATTATATTTGTAGCGAATTTTCCCTTTGTAGATGTAGATGGTTCGATATTTCTTCGCCAGACCCCCGGCTGGTTAACTTTATTTGCTCCCTTTTGTTCCGCAAATAAACAATTTGCAATCTACAAGCAATTGTACAAGGAGGTTGTTAATTGAAACTTTTTTTGGATACGGCCAATATCAAAGAGATCGGGCAGGCTGTAGAATGGGGCGTTATCGAGGGAGTAACTACCAACCCCTCCCTGGCCTCCAGGGAGGAGGAGAATTTTCTGGACATCCTGCCGAAAATCTGCCGCCTGGTTGAAGGACCGGTTAGCGCCGAGGTAATCTCCGACGAATGGAAGGGAATGGTTAAAGAAGCCAGGCAACTTGCGGCAGTAGCCGACAATGTAGTGATAAAGATTCCGGTTACCTGGGAGGGTCTGCAGGCGGTAAAGATACTTGCCGGTGAGGGGATAAAAACTAACGTTACCCTGGTGTTTTCTGTTAATCAGGCATTGCTGGCTGCCCGGGCAGGAGCCTCTTACGTGAGTCCTTTCCTGGGGCGGCTAGATGATATTGGTGAAAGCGGCATATCTCTGCTTAAGGATATGGTGAGTGTATTTGAACGACACCAGATCGCCACCCGAATTATTGCCGCCAGCATCCGCCACCCGGAACATGTTACCCAAGCAGCATTGGCCGGCGCCCCGGTGGCTACGATCCCTTACCAGGTTTTGCGGAAAATGGTGGCCCACCCCTTAACCGATCAGGGACTGGAAAAATTCATGACCGACTGGCAGAAGTCATCTGTAAATGCAAACCTTTGATCGCTGTCTGTAAACAAAATATTAAGAATAAATCTATCCTAAACCGAACATAATTAAATAAAGAAACAGTCTGGTTAGCGGTAGAACCGCCTCCAAATACTGATACCGCCGAATACTGGCAGGTTTTTTTACAGGCCTCTTTTATCGGCTACTTTAATTCAATCAAGCTATCCCCTTTATATATTTCAGTTGTTTTTGGAAAATGAGGCCACCAAACGGATCCGTAACTTGCAAATAAAAATTAGTTTACCAAGCATGGCTATCAATGCCGGCAATTACTAGAAGGTGGTGTGTTTTTATTGGAAGCTGATCAAATAAAAGAGATGAATTTAAGCCAGTTGCAGCAACTGGCAAAAGAGCAGGGCATTAAAGGGTACTATACTATGCGCAAACCGGCACTGGTGGAAACCTTAACCAAAATATTTGCTATCGACAGGGAGCAGACTATCGCTTCCGGTATCCTGGAGATCATGAATGAAGGATTTGGTTTCCTACGAAGACAGCATTATTATTATTCGGATGATGATATATATATATCGGCTTCTCAAATCCGCCGGTTTAACCTTCGTAACGGTGATCTGGTCAGCGGAATTATTCGACCTCCCAAGGACAATGAACGCTACTATGCGTTATTGCAGGTAGAGGAAATAAATGGGAAAGATCCCGAGTCGTTTGCGACCAGAAGTAATTTTACTTCGTTAATACCGGTTCACCCCCGTCAGCAGCTACAGATGGAAACCGGTCCTCATATCCTGTCTACTCGAATTATTGATCTGCTGATGCCTATCGGTAAAGGCCAACGGGGTTTAATTGTATCGCCTCCCAAAGCCGGAAAAACCGTGCTGCTCAAACAGATAGCCAACAGTATTTCTACCAACCATCCAGAGGTAAAACTGATTATTTTGCTTATTGATGAGCGCCCGGAGGAGGTTACCGATATGGAGCGCAGTGTCAATGCGGATGTGGTCAGTTCTACTTTTGATCAGAGGCCGGAAAACCATATTCATATCGCCGAGCTGGTTCTGGATCGAGCCCAGAGATTGGTGGAGATGGGTGGGGATGTGGCGATACTCCTTGACAGTATTACCCGCCTGGCCCGGGCTTATAACCTGGTGATCCCTCCCAGCGGGCGCACTCTTTCGGGGGGAATTGATCCGGCGGCATTTTATAAACCGAAACGTTTTTTCGGCGCCGCCAGGAATATCGATCAGGGGGGCAGCCTGACCATTATCGCTACCGCTTTAATTGATACCGGCAGCCGAATGGATGATGTGATCTATGAAGAATTTAAAGGCACCGGAAATATGGAGTTGCATCTGGATCGCCGGGTAGCGGAGCGCCGCATATTCCCGGCTATTGATATCTCCCGCTCCGGCACTCGCAGGGAGGAGCTTTTGCTGGATGAGCATAAGCTGGAGCTGATGTGGGCCTTACGAAGGGCCATGGGGAATACCTCTAGTGGGGAATTTCTGGAAATTATCCTGAACAAACTTCGCCAAACTGAAAATAATGAAGAATTCTTAAACAGCATGCACACCCTTTAACCAATCATCACCACCATGGAAATGGCTAAAAGGTATATTTTGCAGCCTGAATCCGCAGAATAGCTTTAAATCAGGCGAAGGAGAAGATAGCCGTGCCCGGAATGTCTAGAACGACGGTGGGAATGCTGGCGGTGTTAGCCCTGCTCACAGGTTTATCCTTCCCCGTAATGGCCAAAGAGCCGGAACTGGATCAGTCTCCTTTATATATACTCCAGTTACAAAATTTTGCAGAACGGATCGATTCAAAAAAAATAGAGCTGTTGAACTATACCGTACACAGCGGGGACAGCCTGACGTCCATTGCCCGGAAATTCGGGATCACTGTAGAAACTCTGGTTCGTTTAAACAATATTGTTAACCCGCACCTGATTTATACCGGCCAAATCATTCAGATATCAACCGTTCCGGGGGCGGTACACCAGGTGAAGGCTGGAGAAACTATGGACAGCATAGCCCGGCTATACGGTGTAGATCCCGGGTCTATTATCAGTGTCAACCGGGATAGTTCCGGTTCCCAACTGCAGCGGGGGGAAAGGGTTATTATACCCGGAACCCAGAATATACCCGTCACTGTGCGCCTGGAATGGCCGGTTGCCGGCGGGCGCATTAGTTCCGGATTTGGTTGGCGGGACAAGAAATTTCATTACGGGATCGATTTGGCGGTACCGTTGGGTTGCCCGATCAGTGCTGCTGCCGATGGCAGCGTATCCTTTTCAGGATACCGGGGCGGTTACGGTTTAATGATAGAATTGGATCACGGCAACGGCTGGCAAACCCGCTACGCGCATGCCGGTAAGATCTATGTTTCTACCGGGCAGCAGGTTGTCAGTGGGCAGCGGTTGGGAGAGGTAGGCCTTACCGGGAATACCACCGGTGCACACCTTCATTTTGAAGTGATTCATCATGGCTCACGGATAGATCCTTTACAGGTCCTTCCGTAAGCCTCGCTCCGGCTGTTAAAGCCATGGAAGGCTTCACCGGCAATACCCGCCCTTTTACTTATAAAGATTTAGGATTGAATTTAGCAGATTCATCAAGCCGATGTGGATTAAAATTTAGCAGGTATAATCCCCTTTACGTATATTAAACCACCGTTTAAGCTGATGAGATTTCTTTTAGCCCGGATTCAGTGCAAATGCCCCGAAAATTTAGCTCATTGCAGATTACCTGGAAATATGATATTATTTTTTACTGTGAATGAGATGAGCAAAAAGCTTTACGGAGGGCAGAGCAACATGAAAAATAAAATTCATCCCCCCTATTACCGTACCACGGTTACCTGTGCTTGCGGTGAAACCTTTGAAACAGGCTCTACCAAACAAAATTTGCGGGTGGAGATCTGCTCCAGGTGTCATCCTTTTTTTACCGGTAAACAGAAGTTCGTAGATACCGGGGGCCGGGTAGAGCGGTTTAAAAGGAAATATGGCTTATAATAATCTTCGCAACCTCAGGGTAAAAAACAGGGCTTTTTGCCCTGCTTTTACATATCTACAGGGAAGCTGGTGGAATTGATGTCCACAGCTCATTGGGTAGGCGGCCAGGCAGTGGTGGAAGGGGTTATGATGCGCCACCGCGATGTAATGGCCATTGCCTTCCGGCGTGGTGATCAGACTATCGGTTTGTACCAGGAGAAGCTGATTCCCCTTGGCGATCGGTTTCCGTTACTTCGGTGGCCGATTTTAAGGGGAGCGGTGGTGTTTTTAGAATCCCTGATTACCGGCATGCGGGCTCTTAATATCTCCGCCGCTCAGGTCCTTGAGGGTGAAGGGGAAGAGCTTACCGGATGGCATACTGTGCTGGTTGTTTTGCTTGGACTGGGCCTGGGCTTGGGCTTGTTTTTCATCCTGCCCACCCTGTTGGTCCGGTTTTTGCCTTTTCATTCCGCAATTGGTTTAAATTTGGCGGAAGGGTTGCTTAGATTGGCCATTTTCCTGGCTTACCTGACCTTAATTTCTCGTTGGGGTGATATTCGGCGATTCCTGCAATATCATGGAGCAGAGCACAAGGTAATACATTGTTTTGAACACAAGAGAGCAATGAAACCTGCCATTGCCCGTGAATTTTCTACCCGTCACCCTCGCTGCGGGACCAGTTTTATTCTTACAGTGATGATTATTAGCATTGTGTTGTTCTCTTTTTTTGGCTGGCCGTCACCGGTTCAGCGGATAGTAATCCGCCTGGTCCTGCTTCCCCTGGTGGCTGGGCTGTCCTATGAGGTGACCCGGTTGATCGCCCGCAAGGGATGGTTTATATTTGGGTTGTTGGGGGCTCCCGGGTTATGGCTACAGGCTTTAACTACCCGGGAACCGGATGAGGCTCAGTTGGAGGTGGCGATTAGGGCCTTGGAGGCGGTGCTGGAACCGGTTTCTACTAGAGAACCCGGTAGATAGGGTGAGTGCTAATAATGTTAGAAAAACTTGAGATTCAGGAAAAACGCTACGAAGAGCTGGAAAAACTGTTAAGTGATCTGAAGATTATCGAACAGCGAGAGCTATGGCAGAATTATTCCCGGGAGCTGGCGTCTTTGATGGAGCCGGTTGAACTATACCGTAAATATAAGCTGATTTTACGAGAGATACAGGATTGCCGGCAAATGATCGATGAAACCGATGATCAAGAGATGATGGTTTTTTTAGAAAAGGAGCTTGAAGACCTGGCAAACCGGCAGGAAAAAATGCAGGAAACGCTGACCGGGATGCTGCTCCCCAAAGATCCCAGCGATCGGAAAAGTGTATTTATAGAGATCCGGGCCGGTACGGGGGGTGAAGAGGCTGCGTTGTTTGCCGCAGATCTGCTTAGAATGTATGCCCGGTTTGCGGAACAGAAAGGTTGGAAAACGGAACTGATAGAGGTCCACCCAACCGATATTGGTGGTTTCAAGGAGGTGGTGGTGGGAGTGGAAGGGAAAGGCGCTTACGGGCAACTGAAATATGAGAGTGGGGTTCACCGAGTTCAGCGGGTTCCCACCACTGAATCCAGCGGACGCATACATACTTCGGCAGCAACGGTGGCAGTGCTCCCGGAAGCGGAAGAAGTTGAGGTGGAGATCAACCTACAGGATTTAAAGATTGATACTTTTTGCTCAACCGGCCCCGGCGGACAAAGTGTTAACACCACCCAATCGGCGGTGCGGGTAACTCATCTTCCCACGGGAATGGTGGTTACCTGCCAGGATGAAAAATCTCAACATAAAAACAAGGATAAAGCTTTACGGGTGTTACGCAGCAGGTTGCTGGACAAGTATCTTCTGGATCAGGAGAAGGAAATGGCCCAAACCCGGAAACAGATGGTGGGTAGCGGTGACCGCAGTGAACGCATCCGCACCTATAATTTCCCCCAGAACCGGGTTACCGATCACCGGATCGGTTTAACCTTGCATAAATTGGACCTGGTGCTGGAGGGAGAACTGGATGAGATTATCCGGCAGCTGGCGGTTGCTGAGAAAGACCAGCAGTTGCAAATGGCCGGGGAGTAAAAGCATGTTTGATGAGCAAAAATTGACTATCCAGAAAGCCCTGTACCGGGCTTTTTCTGCATTCCAGGAGGCGAACCTGGATAACCCCCGCCAGGAAGCAGAAATCCTATTTTCCTCGATGCTGGGTTGGAGCAGGTTAAAATTATTCTTGGAGGCCGATACTATTCTACCATTAACGGAGGTTTGCCGGCTGCAGGAGGCAATTGACCGAAGAGCTAAAGGAGAACCTCTGGCTTACATTACCGGTAACCGGGAATTCTACGGGTTGGAATTTGCAGTAAATCGGACGGTACTGATACCCCGGCCCGAATCCGAATTTTTAATAGATACTGCCCTAAAGTGGGCAAACCGAATCGGGTACGATCGAGGAGAAGAGGTGCGATTGGTCGACCTGGGTACCGGTAGCGGTAACCTGGTGGTCACTCTGGCTGTAAAGTGGCCGCGGGCTCGGTTTTGGGCGGTGGATATTTCTTTCCGAGCTTTGTCGATAGCAGATGAAAATGCTTCCCGGCACGGAGTGCAGGACCGGATATCTTGGCATTGCGGCGACTATTTTTCAGCGTTTTCTTCGATCGATCCACTCCCCCGGTTCAATGTGATTATCTCCAATCCTCCGTACATCCCCCGGAACAAACTTCCGAGCCTTCATCCCACGGTAAAAGAATATGAACCTACGCAGGCTCTGGACGGAGGTGCGGACGGAATGGAGGGCTACCGGAAATTGTTTTCAAACCTTCCCTGTCACCTGCTTAAACCGGCACTGGTTGCGGTAGAAATCGGGACGGATCAGCTGGAAACGGTAACAGATCTGTTTAAATCTTCCGGTTTGTTTCACCGGCTCGAAATTATTTACGATTACCAGGACCAGGCCCGGGTGGTAGCAGGCTTCAACGGTTGACAAATTCATTTACGACAAAAGAATAGTTTTCCGGGGTTGATCCCCCTCTTCGTTCCCGGTGTTGAATCTTTACCTCCAGCGGGTCTAAGTAATACCAATATTGGCAATAATAGGGGTGAGGGGGTAAGAGTATGGTTTCGTATAAGGTAAAGCTCAGCGGGGTTAATACTTACAAGCTGGCCACCCTGTCACCAGATGAAATGCGAATGCTATTCTTAAAAGTTAGGCAAGGCGATACACAAGCCCGAGAAAAGTTGGTGGAATGCAACCTGCGGCTGGTGTTGAGCATTTTACAGCGATTTAAAAACCGGGGGGAACCGCTGGATGATCTTTTCCAGGTGGGATGCATTGGCCTGATCAAGGCCATTGACAATTTTCAGCTGGAACAGGAGGTAAACTTTTCCACCTATGCGGTGCCCATGGTTATAGGAGAAATCAAACGTTATCTTCGTGATAACAACAGCATTCACATCAGCCGTTCGGTGAAGAATTTGGCCCATAAAGTACAACAAACCAGGGAGAAATTAATTAAGAAAAATTTTCGGGAGCCAAATATCAGTGAACTGGCCCGGGAAATGGGTCTTCAGGCTGAAGAAGTGGTGTTTGCGTATAATGCCTCCCAGGAACCTGTTTCTCTATACGATCCTATCTATAACGATAGTACTGATCCGGTTTATGTGATGGATACCATTAGCGATTCCAGCAGCGGCTGTGAAAAGTGGGTGGATAACCTGGCTTTGCAGGAGGCACTATCCAAACTGGCTCCCCGGGAAAAATCAATTCTGGAAGCCCGTTTTATAAAAGGACAAACCCAGGTAGAGATTGCCAGGCAGGTGGGAATATCTCAGGCTCAGGTTTCCAGAATTGAAAAAGCAGCATTGAGGTTAATTCGGCAATATTGTGCCGATAGTCCGGAGCGGAAAGAAAGGGCTTAGGGCTTAACATGCTTGGATTAAAATTAAACCGAAAGTCATTTTGCCTGGTTATTTTGGTATTGGTGGTGGGAGTGGCCTCAACAATAGGCTGTCTTGGCAAACAAAAACTGTCAACACAGCCGGTCTGGCAAGTTTACTCTCTCCGGGAACCGGTGCTCAGGTTACAGGTGATCGCCTCCAGCGATTCGGAGGTGGATCAGCTGCTTAAAAAACAGGTGGTCCAAATAGTGAGGCGACAGTTGAGTCGCCAGGGAGAATTTGCATCGGTTGAGGATTGCCTGAGCTTTGTCAAACTGACACTTCCCTGCCTGGAAAAAGAGATCCGGGCCTATCTTCAGGAACTCGCCCCCGGGCAGCAGGTATCATTGATGCTCGCTCGAAGCAATTTTCCGCTACGAACTTACGGTAACCGAGTGTTTCCACCCGGCCAATATCTGGCGTTAAAGGTGATCCTTGGAGTAGGCCAGGGAGAAAACTGGTGGTGCCTTTTATTTCCTTCGTTATGCGTAACCCTGGTTGAATCTGAGCCCGCGGATCAACCGCTTGAGCCTGGTGGAGAAGAAAAATTTACCGGGGAAAAGGAACCGGTGCACTGGCGGTCACGGATTTGGGAATGGTTGGAGAGATGGTTCTAGTTAAATAACCTTAACGGGCAATTGAAAGTGGGTTATTGATTAGATATAATAGCTAGGGTTGTTTTGAATCCGCAAGGCAGTATGGATCAGGGGAGGGTTGGGGTGTTTACAAAAGTTGCCATTAGTCTCATCGGTGGACTGGGCCTTTTTTTATTTGGTATACAAATGACAGCTTCCGGCATGCAGAAGGCTGCCGGAGACAAACTGCGCCGTTTTCTGGAAATATTAAGTCACCAGCCACTAATGGGCGCCCTCACCGGGGTTGTAGTAACCGTGCTTATTCAGAGCAGCAGCAGTACTACTGTGATGGTGGTAGGGTTTGCCAACGCCGGGCTGATTAACCTGGCCCAGGCGGTAAGCGTGATCATTGGCGCCAATATCGGCACCACTGTTACCGCCCAGATTATTTCTTTTAATGTTTATTCCCTGGCTTACCCTGCCATCGGTGTGGGATCCCTTTTGAATTTCTTTGGGCGCCGGCGTCTTTACAGATACCTGGGACAGGCCATTTTAGGGTTTGGTTTGTTGTTTCTCGGGATAATGACTATGTCTTCCGGTGTTGCTCCTTTAAAACAGTGGCCGGCCTTTTATTATTTGTTGACAAAATTTAGTGATAACCCTTTGTTGGGGATATTGATCGGGGCTCTGTTTACTGCAGTTATTCAAGGAAGCGGTGTAACTGCCGGAGTTATTATAGCCCTGTCTACGCAAGGTTTGATTTCTTTACCGTCGGCCATACCCCTTGTTCTGGGAAGTAATATCGGCACCTGTATTACCGCCATGCTGGCCAGCATCGGCACCAATATTACCGCCCGCCGGGCAGCCATAGCCCACCTGTTATTCAATCTGATTGGGGTGGTAGTGGCGCTTATTTTTATTAACCCTTTTACCGATCTGGTGCTAAGTACCGCCCATTCGGTGCCTCGCCAGATAGCCAATGCCCATACCATTTTTAACCTTGCAAATACGGTAATCGTCATGATATTTTTAAACTATTTTATTAAACTGGTAAATCGCATTATCCCCGGCCCGGAGGCCATGGTTGATTTAAAGCCCAAATACCTGGACCACCGTATTTTAAACACTCCTCCCATGGCTATCGGAGGTGCCAAAATGGAGCTGCTTAGGATGGCTTCGCTGGCCAGGGAAATGCTGGCCGACTCCATTCAATCTTTTTTAAACAATGATTTAAAAAAAGTTCAGCACATCGATCAGATGGAGGAGTTGCTGGATAGTCTGGAAAAGGAGATAAATGTTTATTTGGCAGAAGTATCACAGCATTCACTGACCCTCCAGCAATCTAACAGCATCGGCCGCTACATGTCTGCAGCTAACGATCTGGAGAGAATTGGTGATCATTCCCAGAACATTCTTCAGCTGGCAATCGGAAAGTATGAAGATCGGTTGCCGTTTTCAGAAACTGCTCTTCAGGAGCTGCAATTAATATATAATAAGGTTGATTCTACTTTATCCAAGGCTATTAAAGCTTTTGAATTGGAAGATTTTGATCTGGCCCGAAAAGTAATTGGCGAAGATGATGAAATCGATGAAACTGAAAAAGAACTCCGGCAAAGACACATCCAGCGTATAAATCAGAAAAGCTGTCATCCTTCTTCCGGAGTAGTCTACCTGGATGTGTTAAGCAATTTGGAGCGGATAGCAGATCATGCCAACAACGTGGCAGTCGGGGTGGTGGAAGATATCGGTTTTAAACCTTAAAGATTTTTACGGGCTGCGTGATTACTTTTGCCTGTTTGCCTGGAGCGAGAGGTGACCCCAAATCGACAGAATGCGATCAACAAATACCGACAGCTGCGTAACCGGAAAAAATGCCAAACCGGATCGGGAAGTAGGAAACCGGTCTTTCAGAGGATTATCGGGAACCCGGTTGCTTAAAGGAGGGCGGGAATCCGTCCGTAAAGCGGCATTAATTCTATTACAGGGAGGGTTGGTGGCTTTTCCCACGGAGACTGTTTACGGGTTGGGGGCGGTGATAGATCAGATCCCGGCGATTGAACGAATTTTTGCCGTGAAAGGCCGCCCAGCGGACAATCCTCTGATCGTTCACATTTCTGATCGGGAACAGCTTGACCGGGTGGTATCATACATCCCGCCGGTCGCGGAGCGCCTGATGGACCGGTTCTGGCCGGGCCCTTTAACTCTGGTACTCCCCCGTTCTCCGGCAATTCCAAGGGAGATCAGTGCAGGGCTGCCAACGGTAGCTGTAAGGATGCCCGCCCACCCCCTGTCGCTGGAACTTATCCGGGTTTCCGGAGTACCGGTGGTAGCCCCCAGCGCCAATTTATCAGGACGTCCCAGCCCTACCACCGCCTGCCATGTGTTGGCAGACCTGGCTGGAAAAATTGAAGCGGTGTTGGACGGAGGGCCTTGTCGGGTAGGAGTTGAATCTACAGTGCTTGATTTGGCCGGTGATTGTCCGGCCATTTTGCGACCGGGAGGAGTTTCCCGGGAAGAGTTGGAACGGGTAATGGGGCTAACAGTTGGGCGTGCTTGCTGGTATGGAGAGCAGGATCCGCCTTCCCCGGGAATGAAATACCGGCACTACGCCCCCCAGGGTGCACTTATACTGATAACCGGGAGCCCGAGACGCCGCCGTAAATTAATCCATTCCCTGACCGGGTACTACCGCGATCGGGGCATTCTGGTAGAGTTGTTAACCCCAACCCCGGCAGAGTTAAAGGGATCTGCGAGCCAGAAGAATTTGGCCCGCTCTCTTTATAGCGAGTTGCGGCGCTGTGATCTCAAGGGAGTGAAAATAATTCTAGCCGAGGAAATTTTACCACAAGGGATAGGGTTTGCAATTATGAACAGGCTGCGCAAAGCTGCAACAAGGGTAATCAAAGTTTAACCTGAGGGGGTAAGATCTTGATTCTGTTTGTCTGTACCGGCAATACCTGTCGAAGCGTTATGGCGGAGGCGCTAATGCGCCGGCTATGGGAGCAATACGGTGACGGTTCAAGGTTAGAAGTTTCTTCGGCCGGACTTACTCCTATTGAAAACAGGGCATCGGAACACGTTCGTGAACTTTTGGCTCTGGAAGGGATATCCTTTGATTCTCACGTTCCCCGCCGGTTGACCCAATCACTGATCGGAGAGGCCCGGCTAATCTTGACTATGGAGGAACACCACCGCCGAGCGGTGGTGGATCGCTACCCGGAAACTGTCGGAAGGGTTTTTTTGCTAAAAGAGTATGCGGGTATAACCGACGGGGTTCTCGGAATTAAGGATCCCTACGGAAGCGCACGGGAAATATATAGTCGAACTTTGGAGGAAATCCGGGAAGCGGTAAAGAAAACCATTAACAGGTTGATGGGTACGGGTAAACTGTTTTCAGGGGAGGAGGCCTCCGAACAATGAGAGTAGCCTTGGGCAGCGATCATGCGGGTTACCGGTTAAAACAGGTTGTTAACGATTATTTACAAACCAGAAGCATCGCTTATTTCGATTTCGGGACATTTTGTGAAACCCCGATTGATTATCCGGATGTCTCCTTTCCGGTAATTCAAGGAGTTATAGCAAAAGAATTTGAATTTGGGATATTGATCTGTGGTACAGGAGTAGGGGTATCTTTGATCGCCAACCGTTTCCAGGAAATCAGGGCCGCCCTGTGTGGAGATCCCTATACCGCCCGTTGTTCAAGGGAGCATAATAATGCCAATATCTTAACTTTGGGCTCCAGGGTGATCGGCCCCGGTCTGGCGATGGAAATTGTGGAAGTATTTTTACATACTCCCTTTCAGGGGGAAAGGCATCAACGGCGACTGGATAAGATCAGGTTGTTATCTGACCACAGGTAGGTGCCGGCGCTACTGATCCGGTTGCAAACCGGGACATTGGCGGAGCAGTTTTCCTACCGCTTACGGAGGAGTGTGCATAATGAATCATAAGCTGGCTGCTGATCATTTCGGGATAAACTCTCTTTGCCGGGTCGACCCGGAAATAGCGGAAATAATTGAGGCGGAACTTGACCGTCAGGAGAATCACCTGGAATTGATTGCCTCGGAAAACCTTGCCAGCAGGGCGGTGTTGGAAGCCCAGGGTTCGGTGTTAACCAACAAGTATGCCGAGGGGTACCCCGGCGCCCGCTACTATGGGGGGTGCCAACAAGTTGACTGGGCCGAAGAGCTGGCCTGTTCCCGGGCCAAAAAACTGTTTGGAGCGGAACATGTCAATGTCCAACCTCATGCCGGGGCGCCGGCCAATCTAGCGGTTTTTTTCGCCATTCTCAAGCCCGGTGATAAAATTTTAGGCATGGATTTGGCCCACGGGGGACACCTTACTCACGGCAGCCGTGCCAACATATCGGGTCGTTATTTCAAATCTGCCAGCTATGGGGTGGATCCGAATACGGAGTTAATTGATCTGGAAAAAGTGCGCCGCCAGGCTCTTTCTATTCGCCCCAGGCTGATTATTGCCGGTGCAAGTTCTTATCCTCGCCGGATAGATTTTGCCGCCTTTTATGAGATAGCGCAAGAATGCGGTGCCTGGTTACTGGTGGATATGGCTCACATTGCCGGGTTGGTGGCAGCCGGACTTCACCCCAACCCGGTTCCTTATGCCGACTTTGTTACTACTACCACTCACAAGACCTTGCGCGGCCCCCGGGGCGGGATGATCCTGTGTCGTTTAAAATATGCCCGCAGAATCGATAAAGCAGTATTTCCCGGATTACAGGGTGGGCCGCTAATGCATGTGATTGCCGCTAAGGCGGTGGCTTTAAAGGAGGCGTTGCAACCTTCATTTACAGTTTATCAGCAGAAAGTGACTGAAAATGCTGCCGTATTGGCCGGTGCTCTTCAGGATTGCGGATTTAGGCCGGTGACCGGTGGTACTGATAACCACCTGGTGCTGGTTGATCTTCGCTCTCAGGAAATTACCGGAGCAGAAACGGAACAGGTACTGGACCGGGTTGGGATAACCGCCAACAAGAATGCTATTCCTTTTGATCCTCGAGGACCGAAAATAACCAGCGGTTTGCGTCTGGGTACTCCGGCTATAACTTCTCGGGGAATGGGGCCGGATCAAATGCGTGAAATTGCTATGTTTATTAAAGAGTCCCTTCGCCACCGGGACAATCCGGGGAGATTGAGTCAGATCAAAGAGCAGGTTGCCGATTTATGCCGTCAGTATCCTCTCCAATATCGTTAGTGTTTTCTAGGTTGAGCCAGCAAAAGGGAGGTACCAAAATATGAGCAGGCCGTCGTGGGATTCTTATTTTATGGAGATCGCGCAGGTGGTTGCCTCCCGGTCAACCTGTCTTCGTCGTCAGGTGGGAGCGGTAATGGTTAAAGACCGCCGACTGCTTACTACCGGTTACAACGGCAGCCCCAGGGGACTTGTGCATTGTCGGGAAACAGGATGCCTGCGAGAAGAAAAAGGGGTTCCATCGGGTGAGAGGCATGAACTTTGCCGGGGGCTTCACGCCGAACAAAATGCCATTATTCAGGCAGCTATATATGGAGTATCGATCAAGGGGGCTACACTTTATTGCACTCATTTCCCTTGTAGCCTTTGTGCCAAAATGCTCATCAATGTCGGAATCGACCATCTGGTGGTATATTCGGATTATCCCGATTCGCTGTCCAAACTACTGCTGAAGGAAGCGGGAGTGGATATTACCCTGCATGTTTGATGAAAACCTGTGCAGCAGAGATTGCCTTTTTGTTAAGGCGACGCTTTTTATACAGAAAAAGACAGGATACTTAGCGATTACCTTCTGTTCTAAAAAATGACATACCGGAATAACTCCCGGGAGGTTGTCTAGATACAAATAAAGTAGTAAACTGTACATTAAACAAACAATTTAAAGAAATCCTTCAATGATGGTGGCAGCTTATACTTTACAGAAAAGGTGGTGAGCGGTTTGACTGTACAACTGGTGCAAGCTATCAGGGAGGCAGAAGGGAAAGCCGGCTCCTTAAATCGGGAGGCCACCTTACAGGCCCGCCAGATTCGCAAACAAGCTGAAATCGAATCGAGCCGGATAGCGGAACGGTCCCGGGCGGAAACTGCAGCCCGGGTTCAGGAGATACTTGAGCAGGCGGAGAAAGAGGCTCATGAACAGGCGATACCCCTGGTGGAGGCCCAGCAACAGGAAATGGCCAGGCTTCGGGAGGCGGCGGAAAACAAAGTATCTGCAGCGGCGTCCTTGATCATGGAAAGGATTGTGAAGCTTCATGCCGATAGTTGAAATGAAAAAGTTGTATCTCCTGGCCCACCAGGAAGAGCGAGAAAAGATCATGGGGCTTTTACAAAGATTAGGCACACTGGAGTTGGCAAATGTCCAGGACTCCCCGGAATGGGAGGAGATGAAATTTTTAATGGATCCGGATCAATCGGCGGATCAGGCGGGCCCGGTGGAGATCCGGCTGGGCGAGGTGCGCTATTGCCTGGACTTTCTACAGCGTTACTATCCGGAAAAGAAAAATTTTGTCCAGCAATTTACCGGCTCAAAATTAAATTTGACCCGAGAGAAGTTTGACGGCTATATTAGCCGTTCTCAAATGGTGTCGGAGGTATACACCGATTGCCGGAATGCCGAACAGCGGTTGCTTGAAATCCGCAATGAGGAGACCCGCTGCGGTAGTTCTCTGATTGAACTAAATCCCTGGAGCGGCTTAGATCTTCCCCTGGGAGAAGTTCGCACTACCGGCAGAACCGGAGCGGAATTGGCGGTGGTGCCGGTAGAGGAACTGGATGGTTTGCAGAAGACACTGGCAGAGAAAATAGGGGATTGTTACCTGGAAATAATCTTCCGGGACAAAGACCAGGCATTTTGTTTCCTGATCTGCCCTATAGAAGATCAACCTGAGGTGCAGGAAATATGCAAGGTAGCCGGAGTTAACAATGTCAGTTTTCCGGGAATCGAAGGCACGGCTGCGGAAGCGATAACCGGTTTAAGGCGGCGCCTACAGTACCTGGAAGAAGAGAAAGTGGCGGTGAAAGCTCAGGCGGAACAGTTGCTGGTTCACCGACCCTTGCTTATGGCTTATTATGATTTCCTTCAAAATGAGTTAACCAAACAGGAAGCGATGGCTAATTTGGCCCGCACAGAAGCTGCTTTTTACCTGGAGGGATGGATTCCCGTGCCTGCCCTGCCCGATCTGACCACTGCTCTGGAGGAGCAGACCGGCACGGCGGTGTTAGCTGTACGGGATCCGAAACCGGAAGAGAAGCTTCCTATTTTGCTGGACAACCAGGGCCCTGCGGAGGCCTATGAAGTTGTTACCAGGTTATATGGTTCACCTTCAAAAAATGACTTGGATCCAACCCCGCTTATGGCCCCGTTCTTTTTTACCTGTTTCGGGATCTGTCTTTCCGATGTCTGTTATGGAATAGTTCTTTCTTTGGTAGCCTTTGTGATGAATCGCAGATTGAAACTGGCCGGAATGGGCCGGCAGTTGGTTAACCTTCTTTTCTGGGGCGGCATATCGGCAATTATTTTCGGAGTGCTGATGGGGGGGTGGTTTGGTGATTTAATCCCCATCAAACCCTTATGGTTTAATCCTTTAGACGACCCCATGCGCATGTTGATATTCTCGTTCGTTGTGGGAATTATCCAGATTTATTTTGGGATGGCTATCCAGGCCTATCGCAATATCAAAGACGGCAAACCCTGGGATGCCCTGTTTGATCAAGGGGGATGGTATTTGTTTTTAAACGGGCTCATTTTGATGATTGTACTAAAGGGCCCGATCGGCAAGTGGGCGGCTATCGGCGGCGCGCTGGTTTTGATCTTAACTCAGGGACGATCTCAAAAAAATCCTATCCGCAAGTTGTTAAGCGGCCTGTTAAGCCTTTATAATGTAACCGGATTTTTAAGTGATGTCCTTTCTTATTCACGTTTACTGGCACTGGGTTTGGCAACCGGGGTGATAGCCTCGGCAGTTAATACCATGGGCGGCCTGTTGGGCGGTAATATAATCGGCATACCGGCCATGGTGATTCTACTGGCCGGTGGACATATATTTAACCTGGTTATCAGCACACTCAGTTCTTATGTTCATACCAGTCGTCTGCAATACATTGAATTTTTCAGCAAATTTTTTGAAGGCGGAGGCAAAGCATTTAAACCTTTTCAGATCAAAACCAAATTTGTGGATGTGGAAGAAAGGGAGGCATGTTGAAAATGACCGGGATTGTATTAGCGCTTTTTGGGGTAGCCCTGGCAGTCATTTTGCCGGGAATAGGCTCTGCCTTCGGGGTGGGTTTAGTAGGGCAGAGCGCGGCAGGGGTGGTTACCGAGGATCCGGATAAATTTGGACAAACCTTGTTACTACAAGCCCTCCCCGGCACCCAGGGGATTTATGGTTTGTTAACCGGATTTATTATTATGCTTCGGATCGGAGTTATCGGAGGCCAAATGGCGCCACTAACTGCAGAGCAAGGACAGGCGGTGTTGATGGCTGCTCTGCCGGTAGCCGTTGTAGGCTTGCTGTCGGCTATTTACCAGGGGCAGGCTGCTTCTGCCGGAGTGGGTCTAATCGCCAAACGCCCTGAAGAGCTTGGCAAGGCTATTATCTATGCGGTAATGGTAGAAACCTATGCCGTGTTATCGTTGCTGGCGTCCATCATGTTGATATTTGGCCTTCAGCTATAAGGAGTTGAGGTAATGAAGCAGGGAGCGGAAAGGATTATCCAACGAATTTTATCCGGAGCCGAATCCCGGGCGGAGGCCATCCTGGCAGAAGCAAACGAACAGGCTGCCCGGGCAATTGACGGGGCTAAGAAAACGGCAGCAGATAAACAGAAACGGGCACTTAACCAGGCGGAGCTACAGGCGGCAGAGCAGAAAAGATGTATTCTGGGGACCTATCAGCTGGAAGCCCGGAAAAACATGTTAAAGACTAAGCAAGACATCATTGAAAATGTATTCAAGCGGGCCTTATACGAACTTTCCAACCTTAGTCAGGAAGATTACTTTCAACTTTTAAGCAGAATAATAGTAACAGCGGTGGAAAAAGGTGATGAAACGGTAATTTTGTCTCCCCGGGATAAAGAGCGAGTCCCGGCCGGTTTTTGGGAAAATATCAATCGCCGTTTGCAGGATACGGGCCGGAAGGGGCAACTGATTCTGGCCGAAGAAACCCGTGATATGTCCGGGGGAGTAGTTCTTCAGGCGGGAGATATAGAAATAAACAGCTCTTTTAACGCATTGCTGGAGATGTACCGGGAAGAGCTGGAGCCTGTGGTAGCGGCACTGCTATTTGAAAGTAAGTAAGCGCAAACTTCCCAATTGTTTTTGCAAAGGGAGCGGAATGTTATGGCTGTAAGCAAGACTAAATATGCTTATGCGGTAGGACGGATCAGGGTTTTAGAAACCAGGCTTTTAGATAAAGGAAAGCTTGATAGAATGCTGGAAGCAAATACAGCGGAAGAAGCCTTGAAAGTGCTGGCAGAAACTAGTTACAGCAATTACCTGGCCGATATTTCCGAAGTTTATGATTTTGAAACGATACTAAAAAAAGAAATGGCCCAAATATTTGTCGAGTTTGAAAAAATGAGCCCCCAGCCCGAACCAGTGGCTTTAATGGTGCTTAACTATGACTTCCATAATCTAAAGGTGCTTTTCAAAAATAAATTTTTGAACGTAAAAAATAACGATATTTTATTTCCCGCCGGAACGATACCCCTCCATCAATTGAAATATGCGGTGGAGGAAGAAAATTTTCGCGATCTTCCTGAAGCCATGCGGCGGGCCGGAGAGAAAATTTTAGAGGAATTTGTTGTTTCTCGGGATCCACAGGTGATTGATCTTTATCTGGATCGCACTTTGTTTGAAATGAGGTTGGCTGCATCCCGGGAAACCGGCTCTGATTTTCTGGAAGGTTTATTTCAAAGGCAAGTGGATCTGCTTAATATTAATACCTTTTTGCGAATAAGAAAGATGGGCAGGTCTGGCGAATTTTTAAAAAAAACCTTGCTTCCAGGCGGGTTAATTGACCGGGTATTGTTTTTAAACCTGTTGGATGAGGGACTTGAGGGGTTGATCAGCGAATTATCCACTACCCTTTATTCGGATATTGCAGGGGAGGGGATCCGGGACTGGCAGGAAACTGAAACCGCTACCCGTTTAGAAAAACTTGCCGACGATTTTATTACGGTTTACCTGCAGAAGGGAAAATCTTCACCGTTTGGCCTGGAACCTTTGATAGGTTACCTGTGGGCAAAACAGATCGAGATAAAAAATATCCGCTTGATCATGGTAGGAAAAACTAACGGTCTGCCTGTAGGAGCGATTAGGGAGCGATTGCGCAATGTCTATCTATAAGATAGCCGTAATTGGCGATAAGGACTCCATTTTGGGATTTAAAACCTTAGGTGTAGATACTTTTCCGGTGACTACTGCCGGGGAAGCGCTTTCTGTATTAAGGAAGCTTTCCGGTCAAACTTACGGGGTTATTTTTATCACCGAGGAGCTGGCAGAACAATTGGAGGACCCCCTGGAGGAGCTAAACAAACGGTTTTTACCGGCGGTAGTCTTGATACCTAATAGCCGGGGAACTCTGGGAATAGGGATGCAAAATATTAAACAAAAAGTAGAGAAAGCAATTGGTGCTGATATTCTCTTTAGGAAAGAAGGGTGAGACTTTGGGAGAAGGAAAAATAATCAAAGTTTCTGGCCCTCTGGTAGTGGCCGATAATATGGCAGGAGCCCGAATGTACGATCTGGTCAGGGTAAGCGAATCCCGGCTGATGGGCGAGATAATCGAGCTGCAGGAAGACCGGGCTTCCATTCAGGTTTATGAGGAAACCGGAGGACTGGGGCCGGGGGAACCCGTATATAATACCGGAACACCTTTAAGCGTGGAACTGGCTCCGGGCCTTATTGAAGGGATTTTTGACGGTGTTCAGCGCCCCCTGGATATTATTCAAAAACAGGTTGGTGATTATATTACCCGGGGGGTGGAAGTTCCTTCCCTGAACCGAAAACGGAAGTGGCAATTTGAACCCCGGGTCAAGCCTGGAGACCAGGTTCAGGCCGGTGATATCCTGGGCACGGTTCAGGAATCCACTCTGGTTGAACACCGGATCATGCTGCCGCCCACCATCTCTTCCGGGAAAATTGTAGAGATATTTGAAGGAGAATTTACCATTACAGAGGTGATCTGCCGGGTGGAGGTCGGGCAGGAGGTAGTGGATCTTAACATGATGCAGAAATGGCCCATTCGCCGGGGGCGCCCGTATCGCCAGAAGCTGGGTCCCCATATCCCCATGATTACCGGTCAGCGCATAATAGACGCCCTGTTTCCGATAGCCAAGGGGGGAACCGCCTGTATCCCCGGTCCCTTTGGCAGCGGTAAAACAGTTACCCAACACCAGCTGGCCAAGTGGGCCGATGCAGAGATAGTGGTTTATATCGGCTGTGGGGAACGGGGCAATGAAATGACCGATGTGTTGATGGAATTTCCGGAGCTGGAAGACCCTACTACCGGGGAGCCCCTGATGAAGCGGACGGTGTTGATTGCCAATACCTCCAATATGCCGGTGGCGGCACGGGAGGCTTCGATCTATACTGGGATCACCATTGCCGAATATTTCAGAGATATGGGATATAGTGTGGCACTTATGGCCGACTCAACCTCCCGGTGGGCAGAGGCACTGCGGGAAATGTCCGGGCGGCTGGAGGAGATGCCTGGCGAGGAGGGATATCCTGCTTATCTGGGTACCCGGCTTGCAGACTTCTATGAGCGGGCCGGCAGGACCATCTGTTTGGGTCAAGACTCACGGGAAGCGGCGTTAACGGTAGTGGGAGCGGTTTCTCCTCCCGGGGGAGATCTGTCGGAACCAGTGTCTCAGGCTACCTTGCGGGTGGTAAAAGTATTCTGGGGCCTGGATGCGGCGCTGGCCTACCGCCGACACTTTCCGGCCATTAACTGGTTGTTAAGCTATTCTCTGTACCTGGAGAACGTAACCCCTTATTTTGATCAGCTTCTGGGGGAAAAATGGTCTGAGCTGCGGCGGGAGGCGATGCGGCTGTTGCAGGAGGAAGCGGAATTGGAAGAGATTGTGCGCCTGGTGGGGATTGACGCTCTATCTCCCCGGGAAAGACTGATTCTGGAGACCTCCAAGTCTCTTCGGGAAGATTTTTTACACCAGAATGCCATGCATGAAATTGACACCTATACCCCTGTGCAGAAACAGCTGCTGATGTTGGATCTGATTTTGTGCTACTACCGGGAAGCGCTAAAACTTGTAGAGAAAGAAGATATTGGCTTAGATCTGGATAAGCTTTTCTCTTTACCGGTTCGGGAACGGATTGCACGGATCAAGTATGTCCCGGAAGATCGATTGGCTGAGCTGGAATCTATATACGGGGAAATCAAAGAACAGACAGCTTCATTGAGCGGCGAGGGGGAAGAAGAAGATGCCTAAAGAATACAAAACGATTATGGAGGTAGCCGGCCCTTTAATGCTGGTGGAGCAGGTGGAAGGTGTTAAATATGAAGAGCTGGCCGAGATCCAGATGTCGGGTGGAGAAATAAGGCGCGGCCAGGTACTGGAAGTAAGCGGAGACAAGGCCCTGGTGCAAATTTTTGAAGGTTCCACGGGATTGGATCTCCCCTCCACCCGGGTACGCTTCCTGGGCAAGGGTATTGAGCTGCCGGTTTCCCTGGATATGCTGGGGCGGGTGTTTAGCGGCTTTGGGCTTCCGCGGGACGACGGTCCCCGGATTATTCCCGAAAAAAGGCTGGATATTAACGGATTTCCGATTAACCCCTACGCCCGGGACTATCCTTCAGAATTTATTCAAACCGGGGTTTCAGCTATTGATGGGATGAATACCATGGTTAGGGGACAGAAGCTGCCCATATTTTCAGGCTCCGGGCTACCCCATTCCCGGTTGGCGGCCCAGATTGCCCGGCAGGCCAAGGTGTTGGGCACGGAAGGTAAATTTGCGGTAGTATTTGCAGCCATGGGTATAACATTTGAGGAGGCCGATTATTTTATCACCGATTTTGGACGCACCGGAGCGATTGAGAGGGCAATTTTGTTTATCAATCTGGCCGACGATCCGGCAATTGAAAGAATTGCTACCCCCCGAATGGCTCTTACCGCTGCGGAATATTTGGCTTTTGATCAAAATATGCATGTGCTGGTGATATTAACCGACATGACCAACTATGCGGAGGCGCTGCGGGAAATTTCTGCCGCCCGGAAGGAAGTTCCCGGCCGGAGGGGTTATCCGGGTTACCTATATACAGACCTGGCCTCCATTTATGAGCGTGCAGGCCGAATCCAGGGGCGGGAAGGTTCAATTACTCAACTGCCTATTTTAACCATGCCGGAGGACGATAAAACCCATCCCATTCCGGATTTAACCGGATATATTACTGAAGGACAAATTATATTAAGCCGGGAACTTCATCGCAAGGGAATTTACCCACCCATAGATGTGCTTCCTTCCCTGTCCCGGCTTAAAGATAAGGGAATTGGTGCCGAGAAAACCAGGGAGGATCATGGTGATACCTTGAACCAGCTTTATGCGGCCTATGCCCGGGGAAAAGAAGCCAAAGAACTGGCAGCCATCCTGGGTGAGGCGGCTCTGACCGAAACGGATAAACAATTTTCCAGGTTTGCAGATCTATTTGAAGGCAGTTATGTTCAGCAAGGGGAAGAAGAGGACCGCCCCATAACGGAAACCCTGGATAAAGGCTGGGGGCTGCTAGCTGCTTTGCCGCGAGCCGAGCTAAAGCGGATCAGGGACGAGTATTTGGACAAGTATCTTGCAGCAGTAGAAGGAGAATAGAGGCATGGAAATTCGGGTCAATCCCACTCGGATGGAGCTTAACCGTCTAAAAAAAAGACTTACCATGGCCAAGCGCGGACATAAGTTGTTAAAGGACAAGCGGGATGAACTCATCCGGCAATTTGTAATCCTGGTTAGAAAGAACAAGGATCTTCGTGAGCAGACTGAAAAAGCTTTATCGGAAGCATTTGCCAGGTTTTTGCTTGCCCGGGCAGTGATGCCTATTGAGTTCTTGGAGAGTGCCCTGATGTACCCTACCCGGCGACTATCTTTGAAGGTAACCCGCAAAAACATCATGAGTGTCTACGCTCCGCAATTTTCCTGGGAGGAGGCTGCGGTTACCGAGGAAGGCGGCATTTTCCCCTATGGGTTTGCAGATACATCTGCAGAGTTGGATACTTCTATCGAAACCCTGTCCAAGGTAATGTCCCGGTTGATGGAACTGGCGGAGATAGAGAAAGCCACCCAATTGTTGGCGGTGGAGATTGAAAAGACCCGCCGGAGGGTAAACGCCCTGGAATATGTGCTGATCCCACAAATGGAAGACACCATTCGCTACATTACCATGAAGTTGGAGGAAAATGAACGAGGGGCGCTAACCCGTCTGATGAAAATCAAAGATGTAGTTCGGGCTAACCGATAAAAACATTACAAAGGGACGGTTCTTTTGTTAAGACAACTGGAAAGGTGTGCGGTGGCCGCTGGTGGGTTTATGGCGTATGGTTGACACCAACGACAGAATATTGGTATACTTTCCTCAGGGAAAAGGAGTCCCTCCGGGCAACCGCAATAGCGTGAAGGCAAGCTATCAATAGTTTTGCATAGGGAACCAATGGGGATTAGGTGGGGGCGAATTGATGGGCAAATATCGGATCATGTCTACAACTGGTATTATACTGGAGATTATAGGCATAGTATTTTTGATGGTTATGACGGGGGCCCTTCCGATAGAAGAAGATAAACTTGGGGCATTGATCACTTCACTGAATACAAAATTTAACTACCTGGGGGTTGCCATGATTGTCGGAGGAGCAATATTATATTTCTATGGACGTTACAAACGCTCTAAAGAAGAAGGGATGCATATTAAACACAGGACAATAAAACGTTAAGGGCAGGCGAGGACGGTTCTTTTGGGCTATTAATTCTGCCCTCCTGAAAATACGCTTTTCTTTATTTATTATTTATATATTTATATTCACAATCCTTTAGGGACTGCTTTTAAAGGTTTCTTATAATCGAAAGGCTTATCCCTGTTATCCTTTCAATTTGCCTGATTGACAATTTTTTGCTCCGGAGTTCTTTAATCGCTTCATTCCTCTTTTGTTTTTCGAATGTCTGGATTTCTTTAGGGTTATTGATTCCCATAATATTTTGAATTAGGTTAACAGCTTCTATATCGCTTAGTCTTTTCCCGTAATTATACTCCAGGCACTGTTTCTCATACCCACTGATTCTCCGGTAAGTTTTAATTACCTCCAGAAACCTCTGGTTATCCTCTTTATCCTTAAAAATTCTTTGCCGGTTGATTTCTTTTAATATTATATGGTAGATGCCAGTGCTGCTTTTATTTCTTGCCGCCCTTGGCATATTATCACCTTTGTTAAGAATAGCAAAAATATTAACACCTTGTCAACACACAAGAACCGCCGTCCCTTTGTTTTGGGATAGGTTTTACTTTTTAAGGCCATAATATTCCTTAGTTTCCAATAAGGGAGAGGGGGCAATTAGATTGCGATTTACAGCCTGGATAATCCTTACGGGGCTGTTGCTATTTCAAGCCGGGCCTCCGGCGGAGAGCGCCTCCTGGGATCGGTTGGAGCTTACACTTAACCAGTTAGGAGCCCATAGTATAACTTACTGCGGATACTGTTTTTTGCCGGAAAGGGGCCCGCTTTTAAGCAGCCTACGGCAACTGGCCAATCAAAGCCGGCCCCCGCAATGGCGTGCCAGGCTGCTGGTAAAGGATAAGGAAAACAGTTTGTCGGAGGCAGGGGAGAGTTTGGTTTTGCAGGTTGTTGGATATGATTATCGTGCCTGCAGGAATATTTTATTGCAAGCAGAGCAGCTTGTGGCTACAAAACCGAATGGAAGTACAATGGCCTGGATGACGGAGGCACTGTTGGAAGGAGATTGTTCTGATATGTCTCAGCTGATGGAAAAAATGTTGAAGGATTTGTCAGGCACACTCCGCAGTGTTTACCGGGATGAGTTTACTATCAATATATTAGCTTATACCCCGGTGTTTAAATCTAATCTGATCGTGGAAGGGGTTCCAATAAACTTGAACCTGGAGCTTCGCTATAACCCGAATCTCGGATTGATCCGGATCCGGACAGGACTACCTTTATTGGTAAGTAACATAGAGGTATAAACTATCGGGGTGATCAGTTTTCACAGGGAAGGAATAGGGCATGGGAAAAATCCTCATTCAGGGAGGAATTCCCCTTAAGGGAACAGTTAAAGTCAAGGGTTCCAAAAATGCCAGTCTACCGATTATGGCTGCGACCCTGTTAACCTGGGAGCAGGTAGTAATCAACGACGTCCCAGAATTAAGCGATGTGTGGGTGATGGCGTCGGTGTTGGAGGGCCTGGGAGTACAGGTAAATTACGATCCGGCCCTGGAAAATGTCTCTATCTGTGCATCGCATTTAAACAGTTGGGAGCCTCCCGCTTCTTTCATGAAACAAATGAGGGCATCGCTGTTGGTATTAGGCCCCCTGCTG
>CAYXBB010000015.1:0-40129 GCA_964463285.1 uncultured Syntrophomonadaceae bacterium
GAGAAATAAAGGAAGATTTGATGAAAGATTTCACCACTGGCAACGAGGCAAAACTAATTTTTAATTTTGCACTGCCGATGCTGATAGGCAACGTATTTCAACAATTATATATTTCGGTAGACGGCATAATTGTTGGTCGGGTGTTGGGAAAAGGAGCCCTGGCTGCTGTGGGGGTCAGCTTCCCGGTGATCTTCCTGCTGGTTTCCCTGCTTATGGGGATCGGCATGGGCACCACCATTTTGATTGCCCAGTATTATGGCGCCCGGGAAATGGGGAAGGTTAAGAGAACAATAGACACAGCCTATATTTTTCTGATGATATCCGCAGTAGTTATAACTGCACTGGGACTATTTTTAAGTAGGCCAATATTAATCCTTTTAAAAACTCCGGCAGAGGTGCTTCCCCTGGCCAAGCAGTACCTGAACATTATATTTATAGGTATTACTGCCATGCTGGGGTATAATTCCATCAGTGCAATTTTAAGAGGACTGGGCGATTCAAAAACTCCCCTATACTTTTTAATTATTTCCACCATGTTGAATATAGTGCTGGATATATTGTTTGTTATGGTTTTTCATTGGGGAGTAGCCGGCGCTGCCTGGGCTACCGTAATTGCCCAGGGTTTTTCGTTTCTAATAGGATTTTACTATTTGAACCGAACCCAGGATCTGTTTGTATTTAAACTCCGGGAGATGAAATTTGATTGGAGCATATTTTCATTAAATATTAAAATCGGCCTGCCTACCGGAATACAGCAAATGTTGGTGGGTTCGGGTTTTATGGCCCTGTTCAGGATTGTTAACGAATTTGGGACGGCGGTAGCCGCAGCCTATACGGCAGCGACAGGGATCGACTCCTTTGCCGCCATGCCCGCTATGAACATTTCAGCGGCACTTTCCTCTTTTGTAGGACAGAACCTGGGTGGAAATAAACCGGAACGGGTTAAAAAAGGGTATCTGGCGGCGCTGATCATGTCATTGTCTATTTCGGTGTTGATGACGACCATTGCTATTTTGTTTGGGAAAGAGCTGATATCCCTGTACAACTCCGATCTACAGGTTATTGAGATCGGGGCTCGCTACCTTTTAATTGTTAGCTCATTTTATGTAGTTTTTTCGGTGGTGTTTACCACCAACGGGGTGATGCGGGGAGCCGGGGATACGTTTATTCCATTGATTGCCACCGTGTTTTCGCTCTGGCTGATCCGCATTCCAGCAGCGGCTCTTCTTTCTCAAAGACTCGGTTCGGATGGAATTTGGTGGGGAACTCCGGTAGGCTGGTTGTTTGGTATGTTCTTTAATGTGATCTATTATCGTACCGGCAGATGGAAAAAGAAGGTAGTGGTTGGCAGATCCGCCCCAGTTGAAGGCCCCAAGAAAGATGAGCCGCGGTTGAACAAGGAAACTCCATAACCTCTCGATGCAAGGTTTTTGCATAGTCAGTGCTATTTTATTCCAATCAAAGGATTTTTATTGACGCTAATTTCAATAGCATGCTATACTTATAGCCAGAAATCAATTTACAGTCGGAATTAGCTTATAATTTAAAGCAAACTCATAACCGGCAATTAACTTGCAGCTAAAAATCTAGATATAAAACAATCTCTTTAATGATTTACAGTTAATATTTTTACTCCGAGCCGGTTGACCTAAACTTTAAGCAAGGCAACCAGCCGAGGGGTATAAAAGCCCTGAGGGTTTTGCTGGAAACGGTAAAGCCTCCCGCTGGAAAGGAGCGATTGTTTGACGAGCAAGTATGGTTTAATGCGTCTCCTAGAGGCGCATTAGTTTTTTCTTGAAAAATATTACTGGAGGGAATACCTTGAAAAGGCAAAACAAAATCCAGGTACAGCTTAAAATCAACGGTCATTTATACCGGGCAGTGGTTGATCCGGAACTAACCTTGCTTGATCTGCTCCGGAAAGAACTCCACTTAACCGGTGCCAAGCAATCCTGTGATCAGGCCGGCCAATGCGGTGCCTGCACAGTAATTGTCAACGGCAAAGCGGTAAGGTCCTGTCTGCTCAAAGCCGGCAAACTGGAGGGTGCCGATGTGATCACGGTAGAGGGACTGGGAACTCCGGATAATCCACACCTGATCCAGGAAGCCTTTGTTCTGGCGGGCGCAGTGCAGTGCGGTTTTTGCATTCCAGGCATGATCATGGCTTCAAAAGCCCTCCTGGACAAAAATACCGATCCCGGCTATGAAGAGATCAAGAAAGCCTTGCGTCACAACCTGTGTCGATGTACGGGTTATACCAGGATTATCAATGCTGTCAAGTTGGCCGGGCGTTTTATCCGTGGTGAGATCAAACCGGAGGATATCTATCCCGATCCTGATGGTCCGAAGATCGGTGTTTCCCATCCCCGCCCTTCAGGCCTGGACAAAGCGTGCGGAACGACAAGATTTACCGCGGATATTATTATCCCCGGTGCGCTGGAGCTGGTTGCCGTGCGCAGCCCCTATCCCCATGCCCTGATTAAAAAAATTGATTTATCATTGTCCGAGAAGATGCCGGGCGTAGCCGGGGTGATGACTGCCAAGGATATTAAAGGCACCAACCGTCTAAAGCTGGTGGTGGCAGATCGGCCTGTTCTTTGTGAGGATAAGGTGCGATATATCGGTGACCCGGTTGCGGTGGTAGCGGCAGAAACCAGAGAGCAGGCAGTGGCGGCGGCCCGGGCAGTGAAGGTGGAGTACCTACCGCTTCCGGCCCTTGTTTCGCCGGAGGAGGCGCTGGCTGAGGGGGCTATTCAACTGCATGACGATCGCCCGAACCTTTGCTACAGCCAACCGCAGATCAGGGGGGATGCGGGGAAAGCCCTGGCCGAAGCAGCGGCGGTGATCGAAACTTGCCTGACTACCCAGATCAACCATCAGGCTCCCCTGGAAACAGAGGCCTGTCTGGCCTACATGGAGGGTGAGGGAGAAGATGCGCAACTGGTAGTTATCGGTCGCAGTATCAATATCCATAAACACCTGGCTATGCTCCAGGAAGCACTAGGCTGGGAGAATATGCGCTATGAGGAGGCTTATTCCGGGGGGCAATTCGGGATTAAATTGGAGGTTACCTCCGAAGGCATTGCCGCCGGGGCAGCGCTGCATTTTAATCGGCCGGTCCGCTATATCCCCAGTTTGGTGGAATCGATGCAGATGTCGCCGAAGCGCCATCCCTTTGATATGCGAGTAAAACTTGGTGCCGATGAAAAAGGCCGCCTGAGCGCGTATACAATTGATTTACTGGTAGATAACGGTGCTTACTATTCCAATGGAGACACCATTGTTAATCGTGCTTTACAGATGTTATCCGGTTCCTATCATATTCCCAACCTTTCTGCTACCAGCCGGTTGGTTTACACAAACAATCCCTGGGGATCGGCGGCTCGGGGCGCCGGTCCGCCGCAAGCCCATTTTGCACTTGAGTGCGCTGTAAACATGTTGGCTGATAAAATGGGCATCGATCCCCTGGAATTCCGGATATATAACTCCTTGAGTCCCGGTCAGGCCAAATCAACCGGCGCCGTGGTGGAACAGTGGCCTTTTCCCGAATTGTGCGAAGCCCTCCGGCCGCACTATGAGCGGGCATGCCGTGAAACGCGGGAACATAAAAATGGGGCTGTTAAACGAGGTGTGGGGTTGGCGGCAGGAGCGTTCGGTATCGGCGGACCCGGCGATCAGGGTATTGCAGTGGTGGAAATGAATCCCGATAATGGCGTAACTATCTATGCCGCGGCTGCAGATCCCGGGGAAGGCAATGATTCCATGCTCACCCAACTGGCGGCTGATAGTCTGGGCCTACCGCTGGATAAGGTCCGCCTTTCCACCAGAAATACGGATTTGACTACCGCCACCGGCCCGGCAGCAGCCAGCCGTATCACCTATATGGTAGGCGGAGCGCTGATAAATGCACTGGATCAACTTAAGCAGGCTATGGAGGAGGTGGGAACAAGCACCTATCAGGGGCTTAAAGAAGCGGGGCGCTCAACCCGTTATGTGGGCACCAAGAGAACCCACCAGGCCGGCCCGTTGGATCCGCAGACCGGACAGGGACCTTCTTTTGAGTCCCAGGTACATGCCCTGCAAATGGCCGAAGTAGAGGTAAATTTGAAAACCGGAGCAGTGAAAATTCTTAAAATGACTACTGCCGTAGATTCGGGGCCGGTAATTCATCCTCAAAATTTTGAGGGGCAATTGGAAGGCGGTGCGGATATGGGTGCGGGTTACGCTCTCCGCGAGCAGTACATTGCCGGACAAACTAAGGATTGGGTTACATTTAAATTCCCGAGTATCAATCATTCCTTTCATATGGAATCGATCATCCGGGAAACCCCGCGGTTACATGGAACTAAAGGCTCTATCGGGGTAGGTGAAATGACCATGCTTCCTACCGCGCCGGCTATCATCGCTGCAATTAAAGATGCGGCGGGAGTCTGGATTTGTGATCTGCCGGCCACCCCGGATAAAATTGTGGCGGCGTTGGCTGGATCCGGCTCAAATTAATGGCCTAAGTAGGCGGAATCCGGTTGTGGCGAGCTGACAAAATATTTCAACCATGCATGATATTTAAGGGTGGGATGTATGTCTGAAAACAGGATTATTTATCTGGACAATGCAGCCACATCATTTCCCAAACCGCGCCAGGTACTGGAACAGATGATGGAAACCTATGCTCGTTTGGGGGTATCCCCCGGCCGGGGCAGTTATGATTTAGCGGTGGAAGCTGCAGAGCTGGTATCCGGGATCAGGCAAAAGCTGGCCCATTTTTTTGGGGCGCCGGATCCGGATCGGGTTATCTTTACGGCCAATGCCACTGATGCTTTGAACACTGCTATTCAAGGTTGGCTTAGACCCGGTGATCACGTGGTTTCCACCAGATTAGAACATAATTCGGTACTGCGACCGCTTTTCCACTTGCGGGAAAGATTCGGGATTCAGTATGATCTGCTTCGCTTTGACAGTCAGGGGCAGATCGACCCGGATGAGGTGGCCAAAGCTTTAAAATCCAATACCAGGCTAATTATTATCAATCATGCCTCCAACGTACTGGGAAGTGTTCAACCGGCTCCCCAGATTGCTCAGGTCTGTGCCCAATACCAGGTTCCGCTTCTGCTGGATGTTGCCCAGAGTGCAGGGCATATTCCGATCGATATGAATGGCTGGCATATCCAGGCGATCGCCTTTACCGGTCACAAATCCCTCTATGCACCGGGGGGCAGCGGGGGCCTGATCCTTTCCCCGGAGATGGACATTGCTTCAACCCGGTTCGGTGGAACCGGGATCGAATCAAACAACCCGATACATACCCAGGATTTCCCCTACCGCCTGGAGGCGGGCACGCTTAACCTTGCAGGTATTTTCGGCCTTTCGGCGGGGATTGACTATCTGAAGAAAGAAAAGGCACTGGAAGATGACCAGTCCCGGGAAATATCCCTTATCAAGCGCCTTTATGACGGTCTTTGCTCCCTCCCCGGGGTAATTATACATAGCCCTCCGCCTACGGCGCAAAGCGTGCCCGTACTTACCTGTTCTGTTAAGGAAATGGCCCCTGTGGACGTTGGTGATATTTTAGATGGAGACTTTCAGATTGCGGTCCGTACCGGCCTGCACTGCGCTCCGCTGGTGCATGAAACCTTGGGAACTGCCCCTAACGGTGCGGTGCGATTCAGCCTGGGCCGGTTTAACACAGAACAGGATATTGACCGGGCGATAGAAGCGGTGGCTGCTATCGCGGTAGGTTGATAAGCGCAGGAATTGATAAAAGAACAGAAGCCCACCTTTTTTAAGGGAAGACTCAGGAGATTTATTATAGCAATGACATCCAAAATACTGTGCCTGACAGGGTACCGGCATTAAGGTGGCGGGTAAAATAAACTTGCCACTTTGCTATAATATAGTAAATTACAATACCGCAAAATCGGTTGCGATTTTACGATATCATCAAGGGGGGAGAGCGTGATCCCGTTTAAGATGTTCAAAATCAGGCAGAAACTACCCCGACCCCGGGTAGAAAATGTAGAGAAGGCTGTTCGAGAGGAAGTTCGCCGACTGATTTCAGGCAGCCGACTTTCCCGCGGTTCCACAGTGGCCATAACTGCCGGCAGCCGGGGGATCAATGCTCTGGAGCTGATTATGAAAACTGCTATCCGGGTGCTTCAGGAGATAGGCTGTCGCCCGTTTCTGGTGGCCGCTATGGGGAGCCATGGAGGGGGCGAGACCGGGGGGCAGCTTTCAATATTGCGTAGTCTGGGACTCAGCCGGGAGACTCTGGGGGTGCCCGTAATGGCAGGAGGCGATCTGGGGGAGGTGGGCCGCACTGTTTCAGGCTATCCGGTGTATTGCGATTTGGCGGCCTGGCAGGCGGACGGGATCCTGGTGATAAACCGGGTAAAGGCTCACACCGCCTGCCGGGGACCGGTTCAAAGCGGCCTGCTGAAGATGATGGCAGTGGGCCTGGGAAAAGAGCGGGGTGCTATGTTCATTCACCGGCAGGGTGAGAATATGAGTGCAGCTATAACTGAAATTGGCTGTTTTTTTAGTGAGCAGGGTCCGTTGCTGGGGGGATTGGCCCTGGTGGAGAACGGTTACGGGGAGTTAAGTGAAATTGTGGCAGTAAAGCCTCATGAGCTGGTAGAACAGGAGATCAGGCTGTTAGCCAGGGCCAAACAGCTTCACCCTCGCCTGCCGGTGGATGAGCTTGATTTGCTGATTGTGAATGAGATGGGCAAGAATTACAGTGGCACCGGTATTGATACCAACGTTATCGGGCGCCGGAGAATTATCGGCCAATCGGAGCCAACCTCTCCCCGGATATTGCGTTTGGCGGTGCTGGATCTATCGGAAGCCTCCGATGGTAATGCCACCGGTATCGGGCTGGCTGATTTCACTACCCGGCGGCTGGTGGCGAAGATCGATTACCGTAAAACTTATTTTAACTGTCTTACCAGCGGATATGTGCAGCGAGCGATGATCCCCCTGGTGTTTAGCAACCACCGCCGGCTGGTAGAGGCCGCCATAAGCAGTCTGCACTCCGGTGATCCCTCCCGGATCAAAGCGATCCGTATCTGCAACACCCTAAATCTTGAACTAATGTGGGCTTCAGAGGCACTGCTTAGCGATCTTGATTCCCATCCGGAGATAGAAATCATTTCCGGGGCAAATAAGATACAGTATGATGACGCGGGTAATTTGCCGGTGCTGTAAATTTTTAGGCACCAGATTTAGGGCAGATTCCTGCGGGTTGGCGGGTCAAACTTATCAAAAAAGCGACATGTTCCTATACTATTATTCATATGTTCCGGATTGTTTTATAAGGCGAATAAAATCCAGGATCAGACGAAATTCTTTTTCATTGCATTGGCGAAGTGCCCTTAACACTGTATATACCGGAGGATCGGCAAGAAGAGCCCTCACCCCGGGGGATAACAGGCGCAGCAATTCGGTTAAACCGTCCTCTTCGGAAAGAAAATAGCAAGGGGAGATGTTCAGGGCAGCAGAGATCTGTTCCAGTGTACGTAACGAGGGTTGCACCTTTCCCTGTTCCAGTTGTCCGATAAACCCCGTAGACAGCCCGGTTTTTTTAGCAAGTTGGGCTTGGGTTAAGCCATTTTCCTTGCGAAGGGCCAACAACTTTTCTCCCGGCAAACCTTTTGTGCCGATCAGGTTATTAACTGGAATCTTCAAAATGGCCGATAAATTCTTAAGGCTGTTCAAGGAAGGCAGCGCCGCTCCTCTTTCTATATCGCAGAGGTAGGTATAGGAGAGGCCGGAAAGTGAAGCCAACCCGGCTAAGGTTAGATTCCGTTCTTGCCGGTAAAACCTTATTCGGTCTCCCATTTTAAGAGGTGTTTCCCGAGGATATACTATTTCCGAGGGGCTAACATTTAGAGCCGTAGCCAGCTTTGTTATGGTTTTTAGCGAGGGTTTTTTGCGTCCATGTTCCAGTTCGCTGATGTAGGAAGCGGAAAGATTGGCCTTATGCGCCAGCCCGGCCAGGGTATACCTCTTTTGTTTTCTCAGGTTGCGGATCTCGCTTCCGTCGATCATATTATCGCCTTTAACAGTTATTTTGCCGTACGTGCTGTTTCCAAAAACTGCTGTATAACATATTCATCCAAAGCTCCGACCCAGATGGAGGCAATTATGCCTTGTTCATCAATAATAATGGTAGAAGGGAAGGCGGATAGGCCATACCCCAGAAACAAATCTGCAGTTTGATCCAACAATACCGGAAATGTAAACCCTTTATCTGCCATGAACTGTCGGAGCAACTCATCCCGGTCTTTCACATTTATGGTCACTACTGCCATCCGATCATTGTTTAAGTGGGTAGTTTCCAACAGATCCATTTCTTCCACGCAGTAACGGCACCGGGTAGTCCAGAAATTTAGAAGAATTACCTGCCCCTCATAATCTTTTAAGCCAACCATGTGTCCTTGCAAATCGGGGAGTAAAAAATCAATTGCGGGATCCCCTGCCTGGGGGAAAGGTTTTTGCGACTCGGGCTTCTTTTGGGTAAGGGTACAACCGGGGCAGGTCGTACAGACCAGCATATAGATTAAAACAAGGGAAATCAGGAGGGGGGTCAGCGGTTTGGGTTTCTCCGGTTTACTGATCTTGGCCATGACATACACTTTTTCTAACCTTCCGATTTTTTTCCGCCATACCCTAAAGCACCCCGCTGATCAGGGTGACCCCAAGCACTAAAAGCAAAATCCCATTTAAACGCCCCAGCCAAGGCCAAAATCCATAGGCAGAGCGAAATCTACTCAGCAGGCTGTTGTAAAAGATCGATATCAACAAAAACGGCAGTGCCAGGCCGGCGGAATAGGCGATCATATAGATAGCTGCCTGCTGGTAGTTCCCGGCACCGATAGCCAGAAACAATATCCCGGCCAGGATTGGTCCGACACAGGGGCTCCATCCCAGAGAAAAAATTATTCCCATTAAAAATAATTTGGCTGCTCCCCTGAAGGCAGAAAGGTTCAGCCCGGGAGCCCAGCTGCGTTGAAATAGAGAAAACCTGATAATTCCCAGTTGGGAGAGGCCAAATAGAAATATTATTATTCCTCCCAATCGGCTAAAAAGCAACCGGTGCCGAATCAAAAATTTACCCACTATCCCTATTGATAAGCCCAACAAAATGAATACTGCTGAGAACCCGGCTATAAAAGCCAACGATAGCCAAACAGATTTGAACCGCTCTGCCCGGTTTTTCTGATCCAGACAGGTTAGCGTCCCCAGCGAGCCCAGATAGGCTGGGATCAGGGGAAGGACGCAGGGAGAGAAAAACGAAACCAGGCCACCTCCAAAAGCGATCAGGGCGCTAAGATCGTGTATTCCAGTCAATTTACAATTTCCTCCCTGCCCCCGGTTTTATAGATTAAATCAGCGTGTCCAGCCGGGAAACCAGTTTGCCTTTGGGTTGAAATCCCACCATAGTTTCCATTTGTTTCCCCTGCTTGAACAATATTAATGTAGGGACTCCCATAATTCCGTACTGCGAGGACAGCTCCGCATTCTCATCCACATTAACTTTGGCTATTTTAAGGCGGCCTTCGTATTCCGTAGCCAGATCTTGCAGCACCGGAGCTATCATCTGACAGGGCCCGCACCAGGGGGCCGTAAAATCAACCAGCACCGGCATGGTTTCTTCCAGCACCTGATCCTTAAAATTTTGTTTGTTAAGATTAATTATCTCTGCCATCTAGTTCATACCTCCACTTAAATTGTTTTTTCAGCTAGCCAATCCTGAAAACGGCAGATCGGGTGAAAGCTTGCAAATTCGTGTTTTCGGATCAGACATAGGTTAACCTGCTCTGCTGCCGATTATACTAACATTTAAATTCGCTGTCAATATAAATTGGCGATAATAAAAGGGCGGATCATAAAAGGGCCGGCAAGGGATTTGTGTGCCAATAGCGAATATTGTAAAAGGAGTTTATATCTTGAATGGCATCTTTAGTTGGTTGCAGGAGGCTTAAACCTTGAATATATTATTAGTTTCTCCCTATCCCGAACTCTCAAAACTGGCCATGGAAATTTCTCAGGAGTTAAATTACAGAATAACAGTGGAAACCACGGTTTTGGACCGGGGACTAAAGGTGGCCCAAAAATATATTGCCGGGAACCGGGTGGACGTGATCATCAGCCGGGGACCTACCGGAACGCTGATCAGCAAATCAACTTCGATTCCAGTAATTTTTATTGAGATCTCATCATTCGATGTTTTAAATGCTCTGTTCGAAGCAAAGCAGATCAGCTCTCGGGTTGCTTTTTTCGATTATCATTATCATAAGGATAAGTACGATTATGAATTTATGAAAAACATTCTGTGTCTGGATCGGCTGGCGGTTTATTATTACCGCAATACTGAAGAAATTACCAGACATATTGATCGGGCTTCGGTTGACGGTCTAGAAGTAATAGTGGCTTCCGGAGTTTGCATTGTCAATTTAGCCCAACAAAGGGGCTTGAAAGGGGTTATCATCCGCTCTACCCGGGAGGCGGTAGTAGATGCATTAACCCGGGCCCAGGAGATAGTGTTGGTGGGGAAGCAATACCGGGAAGCCTGTGAAAGGCTGAAAACCATTATCGACAACGATGGAAACGGAATGATTGTCGCCGACAAAAACAGCTATATCACTCATTTTAACCCGGTAGCAGAAAAAATAATGGGGATAAGTGCGAATGAAGTTATTGGCAGGCAACTGCAGAACCTGTCGGAATATGGATCTATAGTTAGGTTGCTTGATGCTCAACCCGGAGGAAATGAGATTCATAACTTTGGGAATCAGCAGTATGTAATTAACCGGTTGCCCATAAAAAGTAAAAAAGAAGATTTCGGTACGGTGATCACCTTGCAGGAGATAACCAATATCCAGAAGATGGAGGAAAGGATCAGGCAGGTGCTTTACGCTAAAGGGCATATCGCCAGGTACCGATTTAGCGATATTATTGGAGATTCAAAGGCCATCCGGCTGGCCATATCCAGGGCTAAAAAATATAGCGATACTGATTCCACTGTATTTATATCCGGAGAAAGCGGCACTGGTAAGGAACTGATTGCCCAAAGCATCCATAACGCCAGTTCAAGGGCTCACAACCCGTTTGTAGCCGTCAACTGTGCCACTTTCCCCGAAAATCTGCTGGAAAGCGAGCTGTTCGGTTATGAGGAGGGGGCTTTCACCGGCGCAAAAAAAGGCGGAAAACCGGGGATCTTTGAACTGGCCCATAAAGGGACTATCTTTCTGGATGAAATTCTGGAATTGCCTATAAATCTACAGGCCAGGCTGCTCAGGGCAATTGAGGAGAAAGCGGTGCGGAAGGTAGGAGGGGAAAGAAATATTCCAGTAAATGTTCGGATCATTGCCGCCACCAACAAAAATTTGGAGGAGGCTGTCCGTGACGGTGAATTCCGGGAAGATCTATTTTTTAGATTAAATGTACTTAACCTGGAGTTGCCTCCATTAAGGGAACGAAGCGATGATATTCCTGCTCTGATAAATTTTTTTATAAGAAAATTTCAATCCACCTTCAAAAAGAAAGTCCCTACCATACCGGGACTGTTTATAGAATCCCTGATGAGTTATCATTGGCCTGGGAATATCCGGGAGCTGGAAAATTTAATTGAAAAATATGTTATCCTGTATGATGAACATACGGAGCAGCTGGCCCTCCTGGATGAACTGTTTGGGGAACTGTTTCATAAATATTTTAACTCGAGATCGGACGATAGCCCGGATACCATTAAGGTGCCGGTAGGTACTCTGGAGGAGATGGAACTGGAAATAATCAAGAGCCTTACCAGAAGTATAAACACTGATCGGGAAGCACTGGCCAGAAAGTTGGGCATCAGCCGGACCACCTTATGGAAAAAGCTAAAACAAATTGTCCATGAAGAATAGCCTTGTCCGTTAAATTAAACCATAATTAAAGCCGGAACGGCGTTCCGGCTTTAATTTCAGAATTTAAAGGTTGCTATCTCCAGGGAGGCCTGGGGTAAACCGGATCAGCCAGTTTGAGATCGGCAGGGCCTACTACTACCGGCTTTCCGTTTTGCACCTGCATGGCCAAAGAAATCACCCCGGTATTGCAGTGAAAATATTCTCCCTCTGTTTCAAATTTTGTTCGGCCATAACAGGTAGTGATCTCTATCTCTTCCAGGACTTCTTTGAGCTGCACCTTCTGTTCTGCGGTTAAAGGAGGGGTAGCGCCCATCTGCTGCAGGGCAGCCGTACAAACGATGCCGATGGCGGCGGTGCTGCACTCGGTATAATCAGGTGTGCTGTTATACAGCTTCTGGAAGTGCTCCACATAGCCGGCGGTGCTGCCAAACAGCGGGCAGGGAAAGTCAAGTTCCGGAGCCCACACTGCGGATCCAAACATGTTTTCTGCGTCTGCACCCAGTTCCGAATAAAAATCAGTTGCTGTTAATCCGTAATGGAATAGGAAAGCCTTGGGGTTAAAGTCTGCTTCTTTGGCTGCCTTGGCGTTTTCCAGGTGGTCAATAATATGGGCGGATACCAGGTATATATCGGGATTTGCGGTTTTTGCTTTCATCACTATAGGCATATAATCTATCCCCTTAGGGACAATTTCAAAACCTACAACTTCTACTCCCCTCTCTTCGGCAAAATCCCTGGTCATTTCTGCCCCGGCCTTAGAGAAAGCGTCGTCGGTGCCCACAATAAATATGGAGGTAGGAGCCGGTTCCAGCTCTGTGAGAAGTGTATTCACGCCCCCATTGATCATGAACAGGGTTACCGGCGGGATAATGCCAAAGGTATATTCAAAGTGTTGTTGCCAGATAAGCGGTGATTCGGCCGAGCCGCTTATCAGCGGTATTTGGTATTTATCAGCAATCGGGGCCACTCCCAGGGTTACTGAGCTGGAATAGGGGCCGAATAAAAAGTCTACCTTCTCTTCAGTTATCAGCCGTTCGGCTGCATCGGCACCTATGGAAGGGTCGCTCTGGGCATCTGCATAAATAAGTTCCACTTTATATTTTTCCCCGTTGATTTCAATGCCGCCTATTTCATTAATTTTTGCGGCCCAGGCGTCCTGCCCTCTTTTGGTGACGTGACCCCCATAGGTCAACTCTCCGGTTAATTCGGTAATCACTCCAATTTTAAAATAGTCACGCTCCACTGCTTCTTCTTCGCCCGGCTGACAACCCATTATAAATAGGCCTGTCAACAGCATCAAGCAGAGCAGAACGGTGGAAACTTTACCAAACTTCATTCTGTAAGCCTCCTTTTTATAATTACTCCTTACCATTCCCCCCTAGATAAATCCAAACGGTTCTTAAATAGTCATCCCCCCCTTTTTTCTTCCCGGGCTTCGGTAAAAACTACAGACCTAAATATGCTTTTCTTATTAATGGGCTTTCCAGCAGCTCTTCGCCGGTGCCTTCCATGACCATCCGCCCTGTTTGTAATACATAACCCCGGTTGGCCAATTCCAGGGTTTCCCTTACTTTTTGTTCCACAATTAATATGGTAACGCCCTGTTCCTGATTGATCTTCTTAGTTACTTCGAACAACATGCTCACAAATTTAGGCATCAGCCCCAGGGACGGCTCATCCATCATTAAAAAGTCGGGTTTGAACATGAGAGCCCTCCCTATGGCTACCATTTGTTGCTCACCGCCGCTTAAAGTGCCTGCCTTCTGATTTTTCCTCTCTTCCAACACCGGGAACATGGTAAATACAGTTTGTAAGGTATCTTGAACCTCTTCTTTGTTCGAAAGGGTAATCCCTCCCAACATCAGATTGTCCATTACACTTAGCCTTCCCAGTAGTCTTCGACCTTCAGGAACATAGCCAATCTTTTTTTGGACTCTGCTGTAGGAAGGAAGACCGATTATACTCTCACCACGATAAAGAATATCACCCCCTCTAGGGTGAAGTGAACCGATAATGGTATTGAGAATGGTGGTCTTACCTGCTCCATTAGAACCAACGATCGCCACAATTTCATTCTGTCTTACGTTAAAACTAGCCTCATGGACTGCAATTACCCCGTCATAGGAGACCTTAAGCTGTTTGACTTCGAGCATGATATCCTCCTCCAAGGTATGCTTGGATCACCCGCTCATTTTTTACAATTTCGTCAGGGGTCCCTTCGGCTATTTTTTTGCCGGCATCAAGCACTGCCACGCGATGTGCTACCGGCATCAGAGCTTCCATCACATGTTCAATGATAAGTATAGTTAACCCTATACTATTTAATTTCCTGATCAGCTCAACTGCTTCTTCAATCTCTACCGGATTTAATCCTGCCATCGATTCATCCAGAAGTAGAACTTGAGGTTCGGTAGCCAAAGCACGGGAGATCTCCAATCTTTTTAAATCGGCAATGGTTAGCTCCGAGCCCAGGCGATCTTGTTTGTCGCTCATCCCGGTAAGATTGAGAATGCGCTCGGCATTTAATCGTGCTTTCCGGGCGTTTGTTTCCCGGGTAAAAGCGCCCACCATTACATTTTCCAAAACGGTCATCTGGCGGAAAGTCTGAACTATTTGAAATGTACGGGCGATACCCATCCGGCAAATCCTATACGGCGGAGTGAGAGTAATATCCTTACCGTTTAGATAAATTTTTCCCGAGGTAGGCGGGTATACACTGGCAATACAATTAAAAAAGGTTGTCTTTCCGGCCCCATTAGGGCCAATCAGTCCTACAATCTCTCCTTTGGTGAGTTTAAGATCCACATCGCTTACTGCCATCAGGCCGCCGAATCTTTTGGACAGTTTATTAATCTCTAGTTCCATCCTTTGCACCTCCTTTCAAAGTAGCGAATCATGCACTGAGTTTTTCTTTCCACCTGGTCAGGTTTTCCTTAACATTAAATGAAATCTTTCCTCCACTGATTAGTCCCATTATTCCTTCCGGCATAAAGGCTACCACAAACATGATCAGCAGGCCGAGCAGGACAAAATAATAGGTTTCTGCCCCCAGGAATACCCAGATCAGCCGTCGGATCCACCACAGAAGGATCGCTCCTAAAATCGGTCCGGCATAAGTCCCCAGGCCGCCCAGCAAGGCCATAACTACTGCCTGGTCGGTCATCACGGGGTGCAGTACGTTGTCGGGGTGAACATAGGTTAGCCAGTAAGCATAGGCACCCCCAAATAAACCGGGAATAAATGCACTATAGGCAAAGGAAGCTACTTTAACGGCTACCGTATTTATCCCCAATGAGCGAGCAGCCAGTTCATTCTCCCGGATAGAGCGAACATGGTAACCAAAAAAAGATTTCTCATAAATAAAATATGAACTAACCAGGGTAAATAGGCATAGCACAAGCATTACTATGAAGAAATAATATTCATTTAGAAAAGGGGGTAGCCGGATACCGTAGGCGCCCCCGGTTATCTCTAATGCCAGAGCAAGCTGCCGGATGGCCTCGGCCAGGGCCCAGGTAGCAATTGCAAAGTAAGAGCCACGCAACCTTAATGTTGGGATACCGATTAACAAGGCCAATATGGCTGCAAATATTCCACCTAGAACCAAGGCTATCCAGAACGGGACTCCCCTTACCATAAATATGGCCGTGGTGTAAGCCCCTACACCCAAAAAAGCGCAGTGGCCGAAATTTATGTAACCGGTGTAACCGGCGATAACATTCCAACTTTGAGCCATCCCGATCCACATCAGGGTTCCGGTAACAATACGCAGCCAGAATGTAGACATGTTGTAGCTGTATATACCCATTAACAATATTACTACCAGGCCCAAAAAGTGCCAAATGTTCAAGCGGTTAAAGGGGGCTCGGGCTTTTGGAAATAGCATCTTCATTATGCTTTCAGCCCCCTTCCCAAAATGCCTTGTGGAGAAATAATAAGGACCAGGTAAAGGATTAAAAACAATAACAGGTAAATATATTTACCCCCAATATAAATTGATATGAAGGACTGCAAAATTCCCAGGAACAGTCCGGCAACCAATACACCTGGAACATAACCCATTCCAGCTAATACCACCGTAAAAAATGCAAATGTGGTGTACTGCAGCCCCATCTCTGTAAATACTGCGAATATAGAACCCACTAAAATTCCACTCATGGCGGTAATTCCGGTATAGATTGCAAATACCAGGCTTGAGCTGCGGCGGACATCTACCCCCAGTATGCTGGCGATCTGACGGTCTTCTGCGGTAACCCGAATCCGCAACCCGGTTTTTGTTTTAGCCAGCCAGAGTAGAATAATGATGGTAGCGGCCAAACCGACAAAAAATACCAGTAGCCGCATATAAGGGACTGAAAAATTGCCTAGAGCCAGGCTTTCACCTGTAAAAGCGGTTCGTATAAACCGCCGATCATGGCCCCAAATAGATAAAGCGATGCCTTCCATAAAAATAGCCAGCCCATAAGTAAAAACCAACCCCATTAAGGCTGGATTGGTGGTGCGACGTCCACTAACCACATGTTGTATAACCGGTTGAAAAAAATAACCTATAACAAAAAAAACTACCAGCAGTATCGGGAGGGTTACAAAAGGGTCCAGGCCGGTTTGATACAGCACATAACCAACGAACCCCCCGATCATCAGCCAGTCCCCAACCGCAAAATCAATGATATGCATTACCCCAAAACAAAGAGAAAACCCCACGGAAATCAACACATAAACACTGCCGATGCATATCCCTGAAATTATGGTCTCAATGAATAGATCCAAGTTTTCACTCCTTTCAAGTAAGTGACTTTCCATTTAAATGCGCTGGTGGCACTTGTTAAACCTGGAGCCCAATACAGTGCTGCATCAAATACGAATTTACGGAAGGCAAGTTATTTGTGTGTTGCCATTATAGGCCCTATTTGGTATAGTGTCAATAGTTCATGAATTGCCACGCTTCAAACCCGGGGTTGAGTCATATAAGGCCCATGACATGAAGGTCATAAAAAAATGTTTTTTTATGTTCTAAGCTCAAATGGTTTTAGCCCGACAAGAAGTTCTAATAGTTAACTCGTTATGTTTATATTATTAACATATCTCCAGCTGCCCCGACCTTGCCCTCTAATAGTCACTGAATTATGGCTATTAATATTGCGGAATTAAATGTGGTTAAGGGGGTATACGCAAACAATATTGCAAAAGAACCCGCTAGGACGACTTAATCTATTGTAATTTAAGATCTCGACGTATTTCCTTGACTTATGGGCGGGTAGCATTGATTGGTAACTTAATGAACATTGTGCTGAGGGTTGGCACAGTTATTGCATAAATATTTAACATAGTGATACGATTTTTTATGGTATGACATTTACTGAAAGGAGGATCTGCCCGGAAGTAGTTTCTCTTTCGGGAAAAGCGATGGGAAGACCAGTTATTGTCAGTGCGGTGCGAACTATAGGCGGTAGGTACGGGGGAGGTTTAAGCAGTTTAAAGGCCCCCGAACTGGGAGCCGCCGTAGTTAAAGAAGCAGTCAGCAGAGCCGGGATCAGCGGAGAAGAGGTGGATGAGCTGATATTTGGCTGTGGCTGGCAGGCGGGCCTTGGTCCCAATGTGGCCCGGATGGTTACGGTCAACAGCGGACTTCCGGTTAAGGTACCGGCTTACACTGTTAATATCCGCTGTGCCTCCAGCATGCAGGCGGTTATTCAGGCAGCCAGGTCCATTATCTGCGGGGATTCGGAGGTGGTGGTAGCAGGGGGAACAGAATCGGCTTCCAACGTTCCTTATATTTTGGATAAAGCTCGCTGGGGGGCCCGCATGGGAGATATGGTGGCTTATGATGCCTTGCACAAAGATGGATTTATGTGCCCCTTGGCGGGGATGTTGATGGGTGCCACTGCTGAGCTGCTGGCGGAGAAATATAATATCGGCCGGGAAGAGCAGGACCGATTTTCTTTGGAAAGCCATCAGAAGGCGGTTAAGGCGGTGAATGAAGGAAGATTTAAAGAGGAAGTTTTGCCTGTAGAGGTGATCCAAAAAAAGAAAACCCTGGTTGTTGATCAGGAGGAAATTCCTCGGGCGGATGCTTCTTTAGAAGCTATGACCAGGTTGCGCCCGGTATTTAAAAAAGAAGGCACGGTGACTGCCGGTAACAGTTGCGCTCTTTGTGACAATGGCTCTGCTATGGTTATCATGTCCGAAAATAAGGCCAGGGCACTGGGGCTAACTCCCATGGCGGTTATTCGCGGATATGCCGCTGCCGGGGTAGATCCGAAGTATATGGGTATCGGGCCGGTGGAGGCCATCCCCAAGGCCCTGGGTATGGCCGGATTGACCTTGGATGAGATTGAGCTGATAGAGTTAAACGAAGCGTTTGCGGTGCAGTACCTGTCGGTGGAAAGAGAGATGAAGTGGGATCGGGACAAGGTTAATGTTCACGGAGGGGCGATTGCATTGGGGCACCCGGTGGGGGCTACCGGGACCAAGATATTAACCACTTTACTTTATGCTTTGAAAACCTACAACAAGACACTGGGGCTGGTCAGCGCCTGTGTGGGCGGGGGTCAGGGACTGGCGATCATTGTTGAGAGGTTAAACTAAGTTATTAAATCGGAAAGGGGGCTTGGCTATGAGTATCAAAACCGGATTCGTGTTGGGAGCAGGTGTTATGGGGACCGGCATAGCCCAACTTATGGCCCAGCAAGGGGTTAATGCCATACTTGCGGATGTTGATGAGTCCATAGTTAACCGGAGCCTAAACAATATCGATAAAGGGCTGCAAAGAAGAGTTGAGAAAGGGAAGATGACCGGTGATCAGGTGAAGGACATTCTCAGCCGCATTAAAACCACTACCGATATGGGCGAAGCGGCTGGAGCCGACTTTATTATTGAGGCAGTGATAGAGGATGTGGGTGTCAAACAGAAAGTATTTGCCCGGTTGGAAGAGATTGCCCGCCCGGAAGTGGTGTTAGCCACCAATACTACGGCCTGTTCCATTTCAGAGATTGCCTCTGTCCTTAAAAACCCGACCAGAGTTATCGGTATGCATTTCTTTAATCCAGCGGTGATAATGAAACTAGTGGAAATTATGCCCGCGGTAACTACCGACCAACAGATAGTCAATCAAACCAGGGAGTTTGCAGAGGCCCTGGGCAAAGAGCCGGTGGTAACCTTTAAAGAGGGTATAGCCGGTATTGCCAGCCGGGTACTGGCGGCTTTACTGAATGAAGCGGTTTGGGTGCTGGATGAAGGGATTGGCAGTGTAAGCGATATTGACAAGGCCATGAAACTGGGAGCCAACCAACCGATGGGACCGTTGCAACTGATCGATCTGATCGGAATTGATATCCACCTGGCTAAAACAAAAACGCTGTATGAAAAGCTGGGCGATGCCCGTTACCGCCCCTGTTATTTGCTTACTAAAATGGTTAACGCGGGCTTGCTGGGGCGAAAAACCAAAAAGGGCTTTTACGATTATTCCCAAGATCCGCCGGTACCCGTGCAGTTAAGATAGAGTTCCGGTTTTCGCAAGTCACGCCGCAAAAAACAACTGCAACTCATTTATTTATGTTAACTGGAGGTGGAAATATGAATTTTGATTTGACGGAAGAACAGGCATCTGTTCAGAAGATGGTGCAAGATTTTGTGGCCAAGGAGATAACCCCCTATGCCAAGGATTGGGACCGGGAAGAAAAGTTTCCCTGGGATGTCTGGAAGAAGATGGGCCAGGTAGGGATAATCGGCACCGCCATTCCGGAAGAATATGACGGCGGGGGAATGGACAATATTACCCATGCCATTGTAGCCGAAGAGATAGGATATGGCTGCAGTTCCCTGAGGGGGACCTACTCCGTGCAGGTATCGCTGGTTGCCAAGACTATTATGGCCTTTGGAACCGAGGAACAGAAACAAAAATATTTACCCAAGATGGCTACCGGCGAACTTATCGGCTGTTATGCCCTCACCGAGCCCGACTCCGGCAGCGATGTGGCCAGCATGTCTTCTACCGCCGAGCAGGATGGAGACTATTATATTTTAAACGGCAATAAAATGTGGATTACCAATGCCGGAATAGCCGATGTAGCGTTGGTGTTTGCCAAAACTGATAAAAGCGCCGGAGCCAGGGGGATTAGTGCCTTTCTGGTAGATAAAGATACTCCCGGCTATTCTACCCAGGAAATTCACGAAAAACTGGGTTTAAAGGCCTCCGATACTTCCGAGATTATTTTGGATAATGCGCGGGTGCCCAAGGAGAGCATCCTAGGGGAAATAGGCCGGGGTTTCCGGATAGCCATGACTGCGTTGGATAATGCCCGGTTCACAGTAGCGGCGGGCTGTGTAGGGGCCGCCCAATCCGCCTTGGATACTGCCAAGCAGTATGCCAAAGACAGAATCCAGTTTGGCAAGCCGATTGCCGGCCACCAGCTGGTCCAGCAGTTGATTGCCAACATGGTGTTGGATATCGAGTGCGGCCGGCTGCTGGTTTACCGGGCGGGGCACCTGAAGAACAAAGGAGTCCGTAACACCCGCGAAACCAGCCTGGCCAAGTATTTTTGTACCGAGATGGTCAACCGGGTGGCCTATAATGCCATTCAGGTTCTAGGGGGCTACGGCTTCTCCGCTGAATACCCGGTGGAAAGAATCTACCGCGACGCTCGGGTTAATACGCTGTATGAAGGAACTTCTCAGATCCAGCAGCTTATTTTGGGAAATATTGAGCTCGGCATCGCGGCATTTACCTGATTTGTTGTTTGAAGGTTATGGGGAAGAAGGTCTGCCGGCTTTTTTCCCCCTGAATTTAAATAGAGGAGGGGTAAGGTAAAAGTGTTTAACCTTCTTAAATATACTACAGAGCCCCCGCTGGCGATCATCACTATTAACCGCCCGAAGGTAATGAATGCCCTTTCCAATGACCTGGTGGAAGAGATGGCCGAGGCTTTCGACAAGGTGGAAGGTGACGAACAGACTCGGGCCTTAATTATTACCGGCGAAGGCGAAAAAGCCTTTATGGCTGGAGCGGATATTAAAGAGCTCCAAGAACGAGACTTTATTTTGGGAAGAAAACAAACCAGGCGCCGCCAGGAGGTATTTAACCGGTTGGCCGAAATGCCTATTCCGGTTATTGCCGCCATTAACGGATTTGCACTGGGAGCCGGCCTGGAGGTAGCTATTGCCTGCACTTTGCGCGTAGCCGTAGATACTGCTAAACTGGGCTCACCGGAGGTGAATTTAGGTATTATTCCCGGGGATGGAGCTACTCAGAGGCTACCCCGCCTGATAGGATTCGGCCGGGCCATGGAGATGGTGTTAACGGGAAGCATTATCAAAGCCGATGAAGCCTACCGTATAGGTTTGGTAAATAAGGTGGTTAGTCCTGATCAACTAATGGATGAAACAAAAAAGCTTGCCTTGCTGATTGCCTCCAAATCACCGCTGGCCATCCAATATGCTAAGGAAGCGGTTAATCGCTCCCTGGAGGTAGGCATTTATGAGGGATTGGCTCACGAATCGTATCTTCATGCTCTCTCCTGTGCCTCCCAGGACAAGGTAGAAGGGGTAGCGGCATTTTTGGATAAACGCAAACCGGAATTTAAAGGGAAATAAATCATCTCTATCGCAAAAACATGCCGTAATCAACTATCAATGCCGGCGATGTGATACCATCGGGTGAGAATTGACGGTAGGCCCGACGTTGCCGGCGCTGGAAGCTAATGTTAAGGGGGTAGGGGTCAGTTGGAATTTGAAAAGCAGGGTTCAACGGACGATCTGGTTGTTGAGCGAGTTCGCTGTAAGCGGTTGCGGAATCGTATCACCACACCGGAAAAGGCGGCTGCCAATCTCCAGAGCGGATCTACCCTGGCTACCAGCGGCATGGCCAGGGCCGGGTACCCCAAGGCGCTGCCGCTGGCGCTGAGCGACCGGGGGAAGGCCGGAGAAAAATTAAACTTTAACCTTTTTAGCGGAGCTTCGGTGGGAGAAGAACTGGATGGCCGGCTTAGTGCTCTGGGCATGATCGCCAAAAGGCTGCCCTACCAGTCCGTAAAATCTATCCGGGGGGCTATAAATCGTGGGGAGATAAATTTTGTAGATCAGCACTTAAGCCAGACCGCGGAGATCACTCGCTATGGATATCTGGGTCCGGTAGATCTGGCCATTATTGAAGCCCTGGCCATTACTGAAGAAGGGGGGATTATCCCTACCACCTCAGTAGGCAACTCTCCCACTTTTGTCAAGCAAGCCAAACAGGTGATTGTAGAAATTAATACCGCCCAGCCGGTAGAACTGGAAGGGATTCACGACATTTACATACCCGCGGATCCTCCGTACCGGCGCCCAATTCCCCTTTTCCGAGCCGGTGAGCGGATCGGCACCCCTTATATTGAGGTGCCCGGGGATAAAATACGTCATATCATTGGCTCAACCATTCTTGATAACCCTTACTCCATTGAAATTCCCGATGAAATTTCTTTGACCATTGCCCATAATTTGTGTGCCTTTCTAAAAGGAGAGGTCGAAGTCCACCGACTTCCCCCTACCCTGCTGCCGGTACAGGGAGGGGTGGGCACTATCGGGAATGCGGTGCTGGAAGGGTTGGCCGAGTTTACCGCAGTAGAGATCTACTCCGAAGTGCTGCAGGATAACGTGTTTAAATTGATGGATGAAGGGAAGATTGCTGCCGCCTCCGGGACGGCCATTACGCTGTCGCCGGAGGGGCAAAAAAAATATTTGCCCCGAATTGGCCAGTTTAAAGAGAAACTGGTATTACGGCCCCAAGAGATCAGCAACCACCCGGAAGTGATCCGGCGGTTGGGGGTGATTGCCATCAATACGGCGGTAGAGCTGGATATTTACGGACAGGTTAATTCCTCTCATTTTCTGGGATCGAAACTGATTAACGGTATCGGTGGCTCCGGGGATTTTTCCCGCAACGGGTCTCTTTCTATTTTTATAACCCCTTCTATGATTAAAGAAGGAACCATCTCCTGCATAGTTCCCATGGTGACCCATGTTGATTCTACCGAGCATGATGTCATGGTTATTGTTACCGAGCAGGGAGTGGCTGATTTAAGGGGGCTTTCCCCGAGGGAAAGGGCGGAAGCAATTATAGAGCACTGTGCCCACCCCGACTACCGGTCGGAACTGCGCCGGTATTTTCAAGAAGCCCGGGACAGCGGGACCGGAAATCGTCCTCACTTGCTTTCGCAGGCCTATTCATGGCATTTACGTTTAATGGATACCGGATCAATGCTTCCCCGGTAAAATTAAAGTGCGAATTTTAATCCCGGTTCCGCCCGGTGTATTTTGCATATAAAGTGCGGATTTTTCAAATCGGACAATAAAATTTTGCTTGGCCCACCTGTAAGGGGGCTATTTTTTTAAAGAAAAAACAAGACAATCCCACCCGGTAGCCATTGAGTCAAATAGAAAAGGGTTCATTAATTGCTCGAACTGGGATAAAATTATACCCGGGATTTTGCTGGAAAACTTGACGACCGCCTTGAGCGAAAAATATTAAGTTGTAAAATGCGGGTGTTTTTAATGAATATAAAACCTGACATTTTGCTATGTGACCTGGATGCTTTCTATGCCTCGGTGGAACAGCGCGATCACCCTCGACTCCGGGACCGGCCGGTAATTGTGGGGGGTGATCCCCGGGAGCGGGGAGTAGTTTCCACCTGTTCCTACCAGGCCCGAAAATTCGGCGTCCGTTCTGCCATGCCGGTAAAAAAAGCTTTGGAATTTTGCCCGCAGGCCGTGCTCATGCCGGTTAATATGCCCCGGTATTTGAAAATTTCCGGGCAGGTGCGCGAAATACTTAAACGTTTTACCCCCGATATCGAGCATGTATCCATAGATGAAGCCTACCTGGCAGTGAAAAATGAAGCAGGTTTTAAAATTGGAGAAGCTATCCGAACTGCAATTAGAAATGAACTGCAACTGCCGATCAGCGTTGGGGTTTCAAAAAACAAACTTCTGGCCAAGGTGGCCTGCAATCTGGCCAAACCCGATAATATCCGAACCCTTTGGCCGAAACAGGTGCCCGAGCTTTTTTGGCCGCTGCCGGTAACAGTCATTCCCGGAATAGGCCCGGTCACCGGAAAAAAACTTAACAGTTACGGAATCAGCACTGTTTGTGATCTGGCCCGGTTCCCCGTAGATAGTTTAACTACCCTGCTGGGGAAAAACGGATTAGTGCTTCAGCAGTTTGCTTGTGGCATGGATCACCGGGAGCTTGAACTGGAGCGGAATCTTAAATCGATCTCCGAGGAGACCACCTTTTCCGAGGATATTTTTGAGCGTGAGCAAATGTTCATAGTGTTACATGAGCTTAGCGAAGGAGTAGGTTACCGGCTGCGCGGCGAACAGTTTTCAGCCCGAACCATCACCTTAAAGCTGCGATTTAGTGATTTCAGGACAATTACCCGCAGCCGAACTCAGTGCGAACCGGTAAACACCGACTTCGATATCTACCGTATCGCCAGCGATCTGTTTATCGGCCACTGTGGAAAGCCCCCCTGGCGGTTGGTGGGGGTAAAAGCTTCCGGTTTTGAACGCGGTGTTCAGATTAGCCTGTTGCCTCCCACCCCAGCCGAACGGAAGGAGCAAAGGTTGATGCAGGTAAAAGATCAACTGCGAAAAAAATACGAGATCGGTGTACTTTACCAGGCCCAGCAGTTAACTGGAAAAGAGCCGGAGGACAAATAAAAATAGAGGGAAACTATAAAGTGATCCGAGCGGATTTCCGGATCAAGAAGATTCGTAGGGGCGGAAGATTCTATCCGCCCGTGAAACAGGAAACATGACGACCCTGCCGCCCGGACAAAGCCGGGTTGGGGCCTTGGTCTTAAAGGAGCAGTGTTCGGGATCAAAAAAAATAGAAATAAGCCCATAAAAAACAAAACGTTCTGGCTCATTTTTGTGATGGTGACTGTGATGGGCATCGCATTTTATAATCACTTCAGGGGTAAAGGGCCTAACAATAGTGAAAAAACCCCATTCCCTGAAGAGACGGGCCCCACGGTGGAAAAACTTCTTAAAAAAATGACTCTCGAAGAAAAAGTGGCCCAGGTCATCATTGCCTATTTTAGCGGCCCGGAGCTCACCGCGGACCTGGCAAAGGAGCTGCAGGAACTCCCCCTGGGGGGAATAATTCTTTATAGCACCACCGGCAATATTGAAAACCCTGCCCAGGTGGCGGCTTTAACGGAAAGGATACAAAAAAGCGCCTTAGACAGCGGACGCCTCCCCCTGTTTATTGCCGTGGATCAGGAGGGAGGCCCGGTAGCCCGCCTTACCGAGGGGTTAACCCTTTTCCCCGGGAATATGGCCCTGGGGGCGACGGATAGTGAAGAGTTGGCCGGACTAAGTGCGGCGATCACCGCCCGTGAACTGCGCACCTTGGGGATCAACTTCAACTTTGCTCCGGTGGTCGATGTCAACAACAACCCGGACAACCCGGTGATCGGGGTCCGTTCCTTTAGCTCCCGCCCGGATACAGTAGCCCGGCTGGGGGCGGCGATGGTTGCCCCCTACCATCGGGAGGGGGTATTGGCAACGGCCAAACATTTTCCCGGCCATGGTGACACCGATGTGGATTCCCATTACGGTCTCCCCTTTATCTCCGGTGATCTCTCCCAGCTAAAAAAAATGGAACTGGCCCCTTTTCAGGCGATGATCAAGGCCGGGGTGCCGGTAGTGATGATGGCTCATATCCTGGTGCCCGGGTTAACTGGCGGGGATGGGCTTCCCGCCAGCCTGTCAGCCCAGGCCGTCCGTTATCTGCGAGAAGAAATGGGATTCGACGGTCTTGTGATAACCGATTCCATGGGCATGGGGGCGATTACTGAAAACTGGGGACTGGGGGAGGCCGCCGTGACGGCCTTTCGGGCCGGGGTGGATATTATCCTGTTTGGGCCCTGGACCGGCGTCCAGCCGGGCGATCGTCGGGAAATCTTTCGCGCCTTACTGCAGGCAGTGGAAGAAGGAACTATTCCCCTGGAACGTCTTGATCAATCGGTAAAAAAGATCCTCGGCGCAAAAATAGAATACCAAATAATTGGGGATCCCCTGCCCCGCAGGGAAAGACTGGCCGATCTTGCTTCACCGCAGAACCTTGAAATTGCCCGGCGTATTGCCCGGGAGAGCATTACCCTGTTTCGGGACAGAGCCAACCTGATACCGCTGCCGGTGCAGGAAACGGTCCCCCTCCCCCTGATCTGGCCGGTTGAACGGGAGGGCTCACTTTCCCCCTTGATTGCCGCATGTCCTTTCCTGCAGCCTTACCTGCTTTCACTGCCGGCATCTACCGCGGAGGTTGAAGAATTTCTAACCCAAATGGAATTTAGTTCCCTGGTACTGATCGGCTCTTATAATATGCAGGATCACCCTGCCTGGCCGGACCTCGTCAATAACCTTACCGGTGAGAAAGAGGTGGTACTAATTGCCCTTTCTTCACCCTACGATCTTCTGGCTGTTCCTCATGTCGGCACCTATTTTTGCACTTACAGCGACAGCAGCGATTCCATGCAGGCCCTGGGTCAGGTCCTGGGCGGCGCCCTTACCCCGCGAGGCCGCCTCCCGGTAGAGCTGCCCGGGCTGGAATAAGGCCGGAACATCACCGGCTATCGGAGTTATCCCTATCTCCATTTTTGTTGGCAACCCGAATGGGCGAAGATGGTTCGCCACGATTGGTTTTACGCTTTTCCTTTTTTGCGCCGCCTTACACATTCAGTCAATATAAATTCAATTTGACCATTTATTGAGCGAAAATCGTCCTCCGCCCAGGCTGCCAATTCTTTCCATAGCGACGATGATATCCGCAGTAAAAGTTGTTTTTTCCCCCGATCTTTGTTTGCCATCTATCAATGTACCTTTTTTTATCAATACAGGGATCCGCTGTTGACTACCGGTTGGGCGTCCCTGTTCCCGCAAAGTATAACCAGCAGATTGCTGACCATGGCAGCCTTGCGTTCCTCATCTAGCTGAACAATATCGTTGTCGTTAAGCTTAGTCAGCGCCATCTCCACCATGCTCACGGCTCCCTCTACAATCATCTGCCGGGCATCAATGATAGCAGAAGCCTGCTGCCTCTGCAGCATAGCGGCGGCAATTTCCGGGGCATAAGAAAGGTGGGTAATTCTGGCTTCCATGATTTCCAATCCGGCGATATCCACTTTTGATTGAATTTCCTTCCTCAATTTTTCCGCCACTTCCTGACTACTGCCGCGCAACGATTTTTCGTTGTTATCCTCCGAAACATCGGAGATATCGTACGGGTAAAGACGTACAATATTTCGCAGAGCCGAATCACACTGGATGGAAAGAAATTCCGTGAAATTATCTACATTGAACACCGCTTTGGCCGTATTGATTACTTTCCAGATCACCACGATCCCGATAATGATTGGATTACCCAGCCGGTCATTGATTTTTTGTTTATCGTTGTTCAGGGTCATGGCTTTCAGTGAAATTTTCTTGTTCGGCAAATAGATATTGGTGGATTGAATTCCGCCTTTGTCAGGGGCCTGTTTGAGTGACAGGATGCCCGAAGACGTGGCAGTAGAGGCGGGGTTGACTGCGGCTACAAAGGGATTGACAAAGAAAAACCCTTCGCCTTTCAGCGTGCCGTAATACCTGCCGAATAGGGTTAACACCAGGGCCTCATTTGGTTTTAGTACCTTCAAACCTAAAAATATTACGGGTCCGATAATGAACGAATAGATCGCTCCCACCACTATCATGATCACCCCGGGGGTAACAGTAGATATTCTTTCAGTAACCGCTACCGCCCCCCCGGGAAGGACCGAGACAATACCGGGAGCGGTGAAGGGACCCGCTACCACATACCTGATTCCCCAGACAAACAAAAGCAGAGAAACAATTATTAATACAATGTTCAGTAATAGAATGAGCATACCGTTTGCTGTTTTGGGGACAATTTCATGATCATGTAATTTCCTTTGAGCCATATCGGTAACCCCGGACATTTTGCAATCCCCCTTTTCAGGCATAATCTGATATCATTATGATATCAGATATATATTAGATGTCAAGATAGCCAAATTGATTATTTTTTGCAGGACATATATGCTCTTAAATGCACCGTTTTTTTGGTTGGAATTGCATAAAATTACCCGGCAATTTGGGCTCCTCAATTGTGTTAGTAATGAAAGGGGGGCAAAGAGGGCTATAGTAGTGTCGAGATCGCGAGTATTGTGGGCAAGCCGCCGTCAACAATTTGCAACCATCTGCATGAGGCACGGGGCCTCCTCAAGGAAAAACTGGGGGGTAATTTCAATGAAGAATAAAAAAATTATTGATTCATGGAATAAAATTGGGCCGAACAGGGTTGCCGACGAAAGAATGCTCGGGGCGGTTCTCGCCCATAACCGCGCAGGCCGGGCTCAAAAAGGGGGGATAGCTGTGGTGAACAGATTTCAAAGTTGGAAATGGCTGGCTCCCATTGCCGCCTGCCTGGTATTGGCGCTGGCAATTGCCTTGCCTTTTTTGAACCGGAACGGTGGCGACTTTGAACTAAAACTGTCCAGGGGAGTCAAGGTAAACTATATTGATTGCCTGCCTGCCGGGGCAAGGCTTGCAAACATGGCCGATCTGATGTGGCTTACGGAAGACGAACTTTTTGCGCCCCATATCTTAGGCCATGAAGTAGTTGCTTTTGCGGGAACTGTCAAGAAGATCCGCAATATCTCTTTTGAATTCGGCGGGCATACCGATTACCGGGCCATTGCCACCATTGAGGTCGGCGAGGTTTTACGCGGAACCCTTGAGGCGGGGGATAGGGTGACCCTTCTTTTACCGGCGCCGATCGGTACTAACATCTGGGTGGAGGATACGGGGGTTTCCTCAAGGATCACTGAAGGGACCAGGGGCATTTTTATGCCGATCAAGTACGATGAAACCTCAATCTACGAGGAGGGAGGTCAGAGACTGGCCCTGCTTGATCTGGCCGATTACGGTCTGCCTGATGGGGAACGCTGGCTTTTTATTGAAACAGAAGACGGCCTGGTCTATTTTCAAGATGCCTATCCCTCTCTTGCGGGGGTAAAGGACCTGCAGGAGGTGAAGGAAATAATTCTTTCCCAGAGGTAAACAGGGGTTAAGTTAAAAATGATTGGGCGGGGTTTTATCTCCGCCCGAATTTTGTACTAACCATCGATAATAGAAATGTGATTTAATATGGGTAAGGACAGTAATTTGACGTTATTATAGTGATAAACAGAAACATTCAATATGGATGGATAGGTAAATATGAAACTGGTATCCTGGAATGTGAATGGGCTACGGGCCGCGCTGGGGCGGGGCTACGTAGAAACAGCGAAGTTCTTGGATGCGGACATTTTCTGCTTGCAAGAAACAAAAATGGGGCGGGAGCAGGTGGTGATCGGCCTGACCGGCTACCATGAATTTTGGAATAGTGCCCGGAAAAAGGGTTATTCAGGGACGGCGGTGTTTTCTCGACCAGAACCGAAGACGGTGAAATATGGCATGGGTCGGGAGCGGCACGATGCGGAGGGCCGGATCATTCAGGCGGAATATGAGGATTTTATTCTGGTGAACGTTTATACTCCCAACTCACAGCGGGGTTTGGCCCGGTTGGGTTACCGCCTGGAATGGGAGGATGATTTCCGCGCCTGGTTGCAAGAGCTGGACCAGCAAAAGCCGCTGGTCATCTGCGGGGATATGAACGTGGCCCACCGGGAGATCGACATCAAGAATGTGTCCTCCAACCGCAAAAACGCCGGTTTTACCAACGAGGAGCGATCCAAAATGACTGAACTGCTGGCGGCCGGCTTCTGCGATACCTTCCGCACCCTCCATCCGGATACGGTTGCCTATAGCTGGTGGAGTTACCGCGCCAATGCCCGGATCAACAATGTGGGTTGGCGTATTGACTACTTTTTGGTGTCCGCGCGGCTGATGCCCCGGGTGAAGGCGGCCGAAATATATGGGGATCTTCTGGGCAGTGATCACTGCCCGGTGGGACTGGTCCTAGATGTGGGCATGATCAAAGTATAATCAGGGCAATGCCGGTTGTCCTGACAAAATCACGTACAAGGATCGGTTGCCTGTGTTCACCCGATTGGCCGATTTATGCGGCCGCCAAATTAGAAAACAGCTAAAAATTTCATAGCGATCGGGATAAATCAACCTGCACAGGTTGATCAGGAGTGTCAAATTCCTGTCCCCCCGACACTATTACAGGAAAGGAGTGCTGCTGATGTTGGATCTATACATAAAAGACAGTTGTCCTCATTGCCGCAAACAGATTGAGCAATTGGAACAGGAGGGTCTTTCGTACCGGTTGTATAATGTCAGCCGGGATCATTCCGCGCTTAGGGATGTTAAGGAGAGATACAATGCTGACATGGTACCCGTGCTGGTGGAAGATGGAAAGGTTAGATCGATCGGTTACCGGGGCATGGGCTGAAATATCTGAGGAGGTACCGCCGTGGGCGGTGTCCAGGAGTTATAAGGATGTAAAGTAGCCCACCCTTAAGGCCATAGTCAGATAGTAAATAAGGCAGTATGGGGTAGGCAAGGTATTAATAGGGTAGTTAATACAATCATTGAATAAGGGAATTAACCAGGCAGTTTATAGGGGGGCAATTAACAATGCCTGAAACTGAAAATAAAGCAAACCACCGGGCGAAAGAGCAGAAATCGGTGATCATCCCCATCACCGGAATGAGTTGTGCAGCCTGTTCCGCCCGGGTAGAGAAGGGCTTATCTTCCCTTCCGGGTATTTCATCGGCAAACATCAATCCGGTGATCGGTAAAGGGGTTGTCAATTATGATCCGGAGAAGGTAAATTTCCGGCAAATGGTTAAGCGAATAAAAGAGCTTGGATACGGGGTTTCGGAGGAGAAACAGGAGTTGCTGATCTCGGGGATGAGTTGTGCAGCCTGTTCCGCCCGGGTGGAAAATAGGTTGAAGGCACTTCCGGGAGTGCAGGAGGCGGCGGTTAATTTGGCCACCGGCAAGGCCGGTATCACCTATATCCCCGGAATGATCGGCGTTTTTGAGATGGTAAAGGCCTTAAAAGATCTGGGCTACAATGCGCGGGCATCGGGCGATCTCACCTCTGGAGAGGCAGCCCGCATCAGAAGAAAGGAGAAAAACCGGCAGTTGGCCGGGTTTGTCCTGGCGGTAGCCTTTACTCTTCCCCTGGCTGTATTGATGATCACCCACCATACCGGTTTCCACTTTATGCTCACCCCTTGGATGCAGTTGGCCCTGGCCACGCCCGTTCAGTTTTTTGCCGGGTGGCCCTTCTATCTGGGAGCCTACCACTCATTGAAATCCGGAAGCGCCAACATGGATGTCCTGGTAGCATTGGGCACATCGGTGGCCTATTTTTACAGCTTGGTTTCTCTTTTTGCCGGCTGGGGTCTTTACTATTTTGATGCGGCGGCCGTTCTGATGACCATTATTTCGCTGGGCAAGCTGCTGGAGGCGGTGGCCAGGGGGAGGACCTCTGCGGCAATTGAGAAGCTGATGGAGCTACAGCCGAAGACCGCCCGGGTGATCCGGGAGGGGATGGAGATGGATCTTTCGGCGGAACAGGTGGTGGTTGGCGATCAGGTGATTGTGCGCCCCGGAGAAAGGGTAGCGGTGGATGGTGTGATCCTGAAAGGGAACACCAGTATTGATGAATCGCATCTCACCGGGGAAAGTATGCCGGTGGAGAAGGGGCCGGGGGATGAGGTGGCCGGGGCTTCCATCAATAATTACGGAAGTTTTACTTTTCGGGCTACCAAGGTCGGCCAAGACACGGTTCTGGCCCAGATCATCCGCATGGTGGAAGAGGCGCAGGGTTCCAAGGCTCCCATTCAACGTCTGGCAGATCGGGTGGCCGGTGTTTTTGTGCCTACCATAATCGGTATAGCCTTGCTTACTTTCGGCGGCTGGCTTCTTGTGGGGGTCGGTTTTGAAAACTCCTTGATGCACATGGTTACAGTGTTAGTGGTGGCCTGTCCCTGTGCACTGGGTTTAGCCACTCCCACCGCGATCATGGTGGGGACCGGGCTTGGGGCCGGCAAGGGTATTCTGATCAAGGGCGGAGAACATTTGGAACGGGCAGGCAAGATAGATACCGTTGTTCTTGATAAAACCGGGACCATCACCAAAGGGGCCCCGGCGGTAACGGATGTTTTAGCCGTGGCGCCCCTTGATGAAAACAAACTTTTAGAGGCCATTGCCTCCGGGGAGAAGGGATCGGAGCATCCCCTGGGCCGGGCTCTGGTTGTCAAGGCGAAGGAAAAAGGAATACCTGTTCAGGATGTGGATAGCTTTGAAGCCATGCCCGGGCAGGGGATCAAGTTTATTTTGAGGGATGAGTCCTGGCTGGTGGGCAATGAGAAACTGGTGAATTCGGCCGGTATTGATATAGCGCCGCTGCGGCTGCAAAAGAGTCGCTGGGAAGAGGAGGGCAAGACCGTGATGGTGGCCATGAAAGACAGCGAATTGGCCGGTATGGTGGCCCTGGCGGATATTATTAAAGAAAATTCCCGGCAGGCTATTTTAGAATTGCAGCAGATGGGCCTGGCTCTTTATATGCTCACCGGGGATCAGGGAAAAACTGCCCGGGCTATTGCCGGACAGGTAGGCATTGAAAATGTTATTGCCGAAGTTCTGCCTCAGCATAAGGCGGAACAGGTACAAAAGCTAAGGGATGCGGGTCGTGTGGTGGCTATGGTAGGTGACGGGATCAACGATGCACCGGCCCTGGCCACGGCCGATGTGGGTATGGCTATCGGCACCGGGACGGATGTGGCTATGGAAAGCGCCTCCATCACCCTGATGCACGGCGATCTGGGGAAGATCGCCTCGGCGATCCGGTTGTCGCGCCAAACATTGCGCAAAATCCGGCAAAACCTGGTCTGGGCGTTTATCTATAACCTGATCACTATCCCCCTGGCCATTTTTGGGATCTTTACACCGGTGATGGGCGGGGCCGCCATGGCGCTTAGTTCAGTATCGGTGGTCAGCAATTCTCTGTTTTTAAAACGCTACAATCCGGATCGGGGTTGACACTCGACTGTTTTGATAACCTTGTTGGAGAAAAAGGGCAGGTTTTGGGACTGCCTTTTTATAGTATGGCGATGTTTAGAAATTGGGGGAATGTTTTTTCCGGCAAACATGAAATTTCGAAGATAAATATGGGTATCTTCCCATTCTCCTGTTATACCTGCGGATGGTTACCGAATCCCATAAAACGAATGGGATCGACTATGTTATAATTAATTGTCCTACAGTTAATTTCAGCTGCCTTCTTAATATAATATAGAAAACAGTTGCGGTGGTGAACCATAACAATGATATATCATATCAGGACCTACTTTTTGGGGGCAAGAACTGTAAAAACCGGTATTGCCGTTAGCATATCAGTGTTTTTATCCGGTTATGTTCCTTATTCTTCGCCCCTTCTGGCGGGGCTGGCGGCCGTAATTTGCATGCAGCCCAGCATTACGGCCAGTGTAAATAAAGGTTTTACCCGCATTCAAACAACAGTAATAGCAGGATTGTTCGGGCTGGTTTTTTACTATGTTTTGGGCGCAAATATTCTAACCCTGGGGCTGGCCGTAATTGTTTCCGTTGTTTTGTTTAACAAGCTAAAATGGGATGAATCCGTGGTGCTGGCTTCTGTTATCGTAATCACAATTATGTCCGAGGTTGCGGATAATGTTTTTTACTATACCCTGGGAAGAGTAAGCAGTACCCTGGTGGGTATAGGGGTAGCCACAGTTACCAATATTTTACTGGTGCCGCCCCGGCATAAATCGGCCTTTCGCAAGAAATTAAACAATTTGACCGACCGGTTTTCGGATCTTTATATTAAAGCGATAGAAGTTTTTGCTCCCGGCAAGGTTGAGCCGGCCACCGGAATTTTGCAGGACCTAAATGCGGTAGAATCGGACATTAATAGTTTGAAGCAGGAGTTAAATCACCTTAAGACCGGGGCAGGATCTTTGTACGGGGCCTATCTGGAGGGTATCAAACAGTGGGAAGTGGTTCTTTTTGAACGGGGCGTACTCTTCTTGGAAGATGAGTTGTCCAAAATGCACAAAGTAGTGGAAGTGGCGCAAAATTGTCGGCAGCAAACATTAAAGTTGATACAAGCGGGGGAAATAGAAATATCTGATCACACAAATTTGGAATTTACTACGCTGATAGATTCAATACATGAACTGGTACATATGCTTTGCAAACTGCATCGCAGCGTATTTGGGCTGTTGGGAGAAAAAGAGACCGAATCCTGGCCCCGGATCAAACAAAGCGTAGAACAGATAGACTCCTTAAAAAAGAAATTACGGCAGCAGCTAAAAGGGTGGCAAATTAAACACATCCAGGAGCTGGACATAGTTTCAATTATGTCGATCTGCAGGATAATCTATGATCTGGAAGAGATAACCGATGGGCTTATGGAGTTGGCCCGGGCAAGCATATCTTCTTCAGGGCAGGAAAAACAGGCAGAAGCATGAATAAACGGATAATATTATTAGATTATTTCAAGGCTTCTCGCTTGCAGGATATAGGTGTTAAGTTAAGAACACTTAATTGTTTTTCTGGCGATGGAGCCCGATAAATATGATTTTTTACCCGAGCGGTAATCATAACCGAAAGTGATGCCGGCGGGTAATATAAATTCAGGTATAAAAAGCATTTAAAAAGGAGGAATTTGCCCGGGCCGGAGTTGCCACCTCCGATATTGCGGTCAGGGAGCAAACGAACCGTGGAAACGAAATTATGCCCGATCTGTGGGAACGATATTCTTGAGGGAGCCGGCCGGTGTCATTACTGCAACAGCATTTTGCTGCCGGGGACCCGGTCACCAGTCAGGCGCAACTTTATTTACACGACCAATCTGGAGGCAGGTTTACCGTCGGTGGAAGAAGGCCTTGATAGGTTGGAAACAGAACTGTTGCGAGCGAAGCATTCCGGTGTACATTTGATGCGGGTTATCCACGGGTGGGGCTCCGGTGGCACCGGCGGTAAATTGAGAGAGGCCTGCCGGGTGTTTCTAAGACAAAAAGTTGCTGCCGGGCAGATCAGAAGCTTTCTAGCGGGTGAGGATTATTGCCGGGGCAACCCGGCCGGGAAAAAATTGATTGAGCGTTATCCCAAATTACGAAAAAGTGAGCGTTCAGATCGACATAACAAAGGTATAACTTTTGTGGAACTTTAGGACTATACCGTCCAGGATTATTGACATATGCCAAGAACGAGGTATAATAAAATTTAGTAAATGTTATGTACCATAGATCATGTAAGGGATCGGCTGAATTATCGGTAAAGGGCAAATGGCCTTTAATACAAGGGGAGCATTGCCGGTTTTGCAATGGTTTTTAAGAAAGTTGTGTTCACGGTTGTTATCGGCATCGGCCTGAATCCCTTTTGCAGTCAAAAAGGATCCGGCAGTTTATTACTTGTTTAAGAACAGGGAGGTATTGTTATGTTTTGCGAAAAGTGCGGAGGGAAGATTTCTGGAGATGAGGTGTATAAGCATGCCGGCCAAAATTATTGCGAAGACTGCTACATAGAGACTATGAGTGTTCTAAAAACCTGTGATCCCATGGCAGTACGTTCTGCCAGGCTTACCAGGGAAAGATTTGGCCAGAAAGGCACGGAAGGACTTTTGCCGGTACAAAAAAAGATTTATAATTTTTTACAAGAACATGGGGAGGCAACCCGGGAACAGATAGCTAAGGAGTTTAAACTTGAACAAAAAGAGCTGGAAAAACATTTCTCTGTTCTGCGCCATTGTGAGTTGGTAAAAGGGTTAAAAAAAGCAGATAAAATTTACATGACACTGATGAATGTAAAAAACAGTGCAAACGGAAATTAATTAAAATAAAAACATATCTTAAGATGTTGAGATCCTTAACCTATAATATGTAAAATTAGGTGGTTGGTGGATTATGATCATTAAAACATTGGTTGAAAACACCTCAATATCTGATGATTTTGGTAAAGAACATGGATTTAGTGTATACCTAGAGACAGAAGGTCAAAAGATTCTGTTTGATGTTGGAGCAAGCGAACTGTTTTTTGAGAATGCTCAGAAGATGGGTGTAAATATTTCCGAGGTTGATCTTGTTGTGATTTCCCACGGACACTACGATCATGGGGGCGGACTCGGAAAATTTTTAAAAGAGAATTCAAAAGCAAAGGTGTTTGTACATCACCTGGCATTCAATAAATATTATGCCCGACGGCAAAACAATAAAATTGAATACATCGGCCTGGCCGGCGATCTGAAGAATAACCGGCAAATTATAATGACTTCCGGCCAATTCCCCATTGGTCCGGAGATCGAAATATTTTCAAACGTCACTCGGGTGGAGGCACCTCCGAAATTAATGGGTAATTTGCTTATGGAACAAAATGGACAAATAGTCGAAGATACCTTTGCCCACGAACAAAATCTAATAGTGGAGGAAGGCGGAAAAACGATTCTATTGGCAGGTTGCGCCCATAATGGCATTATAAATATTGTTAAATGTTTTCACCGGCTTAAGGGTCGTATGCCTGATTATGTAATAGGTGGCTTTCACCTTCATGAGCCTAGATCGGGTGACTGGGATTTAGATGCGGTAAACAAAGTTGGCAAATATCTGTTGGATACAAAAGCGATGTATTATACCGGTCATTGTACGGGTTTGGAGCCTTATAGACATTTGAAAGGTATGATGGGGGAAAGTATAGATTATCTGTCAACCGGCAGTGTAATAACTATTTAAAATTGTTGCTATCAGGGATTTTTTATTTTTACAAATGTGCCCCTTTTTTTCTGTTCCATCTCGATCAGGCCCGCGGCTAGAAGGTGACGCAAATATTTTTGCACTTCCGCCGGGCGAACGCCAACAATCCGGGAAAGATCATAGGCGGTGCAGGGCCTTCGCCGGAGAGTTTGCAGGATAGTTTCCTGGTAATTTTCATCGAAGATTGGGACTTTAAAATGGGACTCGGGCTTTTTAATTAGTTCTACTTTGCTGCCCAGATAGTCGGTGATTTCCCGCATTTTATCCGGTGTGGCCTCCTTTACCCAGCTTTCCGCTCCCGGCCGGTCAAGGGTGCCTATTAAAACCCGGTCTGGATTGATCTTTTGGATAGCTTCTTTTATTGCCGTCAATTCCCGGGCAGTATCGTTCAAGCCGGGGACAATGAATATTTCCAGGTGAATTTTACCCCGGTATTCATGACGCAAAGCATCCAGCCCGGAGATGATCTTCTCGCATTTGAGGGAAGAGTGTGGCCGGTTCAGTTTTTGAAAAACTTGCTCTGTAGCTGCATCTAGCGAGGGGATAATTAAATCGGCTCGGATGATCTGGCTTCGGAGGTGCGCGGAAGAGAAAAGTGTTCCGTTGGTGAGAAGACAGATGGGATATTGCGGAAACTGTTCCTTGATATAATCAATCACCTGGTCGATGTATTTGTGCAAGGTGGGTTCCCCGGAGCCTGCAAAAGTGATGAAGTCAAGATCCGGTTTTCTTTGGAGGAAATGCTCCAGTTCTGCCAGGACTGCATCCACCGGCACATATTCTTTTCTGGATACGGTTAAATTTGTAGTGCGTCCGCATTCGCAGTAGACACAATTGAGAGAGCAGGTTTTCAAAGGAACAAGGTCGATGCCCAGAGATACGCCGAGGCGGCGCGAGGGAACGGGGCCAAAAAGGTAGCGCTGTTTCATAAGGTTTACAACTCCCCGCCGGTATTAACAAAATTGAAGGCGCTATTATTATTTTAACTATACCATAATCCGTTATTAGTGTATATCCGTAATCTTCCGACTTGTGTAATACATTCCCAGAGAAATAAACGCTCTAGAATTGGGGAATCGAGGTTGAAAAAAAACAAATCAGTTGCACCCGTATTGAAATGGGTGGGGGGAAAACGACAAATATTGGAGGAAATTAAACCGTATATCCCCAAATCTTTTACAACTTATTATGAGCCTTTTTTAGGCGGCGGTGCGGTTTTGTTTGAGCTTCAGCCCCGGATAGCTTTTGCAAATGATGTTAACAGTGAGTTGATGAATGTATATGCGGTGATAAAAGATCAGGTGGAGGATCTAATTGAGAGTCTTGAAGAACATGCCGGTGTTTACAGCAGCGGAAATAAATCTAAAGAATATTTTTACAAGATCCGGAAGATAGATAGAGAAAAGGATAACTACGACAGACTAACGCCTGTGCAAAAAGCCTCAAGAGTAATTTTCTTAAATAAAACATGCTACAACGGATTGTTCCGAGTCAACCGGGCAGGCCAGTTTAATTCTCCTTTCGGATACTATAAAAACCCTAAAATTGTTAATGCTAAAATATTAAGAGCCGTCAATCAGTATTTCAACAAGGCAGACATTGGGCTTTCCTGCAATGATTTTGAGGTTTCATTGGAAAATGCTATGGAAAGAGATTTTGTTTACCTTGATCCTCCCTATGATCCGGTTTCGGACATTGCAAGTTTTACCGGGTATGAAAAAGGGGGATTCGGCTATGAGGAACAAATAAGGCTGAGCCGGGTTTGTCATAACCTTAATAAAAGGGGTGTTAAGTTTCTTTTATCTAACTCGGCCACAGATTTCATAATAAATTTGTACAGGAATTACAAAATTGAAATAATACGGGCTAAAAGGGCGGTTAATTCCCGGGGCGATAGACGTGGCGAGGTTGATGAAGTGCTGGTGAGAAATTTTGAGCCTTAGCGGAGGGATTGCTGAAATGATCCAACTTCTGAGAATTCCTTATAAACCAATGGTCGGAGCGGCGGGATTCGAACCCGCGACCTCTTGGTCCCGAACCAAGCGCGCTACCAAGCTGCGCTACGCCCCGATCTGCAACTCAATTATAACATAGCAATTTTTAAATAGAAAGATAAATGGTAAATTGCAAGAAACCCCCTTGGCTACTCGGCTTCGCAAAGAGCCAGAGGTAAAACGGTTCGAATTTATCAGGGTTAACTGCTATAATTACCGGGTAGCGAAGCTATGCAAAACTCTTGGGGTATCAAGAAGCGGCTACTATGCATGGGATAAACGACCGGAGAGTAATAGGATCAAGGAAAATGAAAAATTTTTAATAAAGATTATAGAAAATAAAAATTTAGGAACAGCCCTTGGTGTTTCTGCTGCCCCTTAATGCCCCCAAGCTGATGGTATTGCCTGTCACGAAATAGCCATATACAATGACCACATACCAAACTTAAGAAAGGAAAACGCCCCCGTAAATGCACTACCATGGTCAGTAGTAGTACTGGGGGCGTCCCAAACAGTATGGTTATTGTATCAAAGTACCGGCTGATTGAGAACCCCCTCCAAGGTGTTTTTAGTTAAAAGCGAGGAGCAGCATATCTGCCCCTGCTGTGGCGAGGTGCTTAGAGTTATCGGTAGCCGGAGAAGGGGCTACATAAAGGACACGGGTGAAAAGGTAGTTTTAGTAATCCGGCGTCTAGGCTGTAAAGCCTGTAAGATGGTTCACCACGAGCTACCCGACATCTTGGTACCGTACAAACGCTACAGCAGTGAAAGCATTGAAAAAGTGATCGGTGAGGAAAAGGCGCTAAGCGTGGTGGCTGATGAATCCACCATCACCCGCTGGAGAAGATGGTTTAAGGCACTATCCGATCACCTTTTGGGGAGTTTGATTTCAATTGCTTTTAGGTATTTACAGGATGCTGCGGAAGATGAATCCACACTTCCCGGGTCTTCGCTTTCTCGGATCTGGAGCCATGTCGGGAGTGCCCCCGGCTGGCTGTCCAGGGTTGTCCGCCCGGTGGTAAACGCAAATTGTTGGGTACAGACCCGTTCTGCATTCCTGTCCGGTTAGGTCTCGGTTAGACTCATGTTAAACCTGCATTTTTAGGAGGAATTAACATGAATGACCGGAAAAGAGCTGAAGAAGTTGCCACACAGCGTCTGCAATTACTTTCCCCGCTATTGGCGGAGGGGCTAGATCCAGCCAGGGCTGGACAGCTCAGGGAACAGATCTGTACCCAAAACGGTATCTCGAGGCGAACCTTACGCAGGTACATAGCTATGTACCGTGACGAAGGTTTTATCGGTCTGATGCCCAAAGGTAAGGGTCGGAAAAACACCGATGCTGTCCCTTTGGAAATTCTTGAACAGGCAATCTTGCTGCGCCGGGAGGTGCCCGGCAGGAGCGTAGCCCAGATCATTTCGATCCTGGAATGGGAGGGCCTTATTCAACCGGGGCAGATCA